>DATACM010000214.1:0-9660 GCA_036259055.1 Acidimicrobiales bacterium
CCAGGGCGACCGCCGGGGCCAGCAGACGCAGGGCGGTGAGGGCGATGGGGTGCGGGGCGGCGCTCGCCAGCATCCCCCCCGACCATCCCAGCCACAGACCGGTCGACGCCACCGCCCGGACCGGCCCGCTCGCAGTGGCGAGGGCGTCCGCCAGCGCCGATCCGACGGTGAACGGGAGCGCCGCCCACAGGGCGCGCACCAGCCACGGCACCAGGCGGTACGCCAGACCGGGCTCGCGCCCTCGGGCCGCACGCCCCCGGGCGGCAGTCACGGGGGCGCACTCTACGGCCGGGCCAATGAACCGAACTGATCGGCCAGGTGGCTCCTGAGTGACCACTTCGCCGATCAGTTCGCCCAGGTGGCTCCTGAGGGACCACTTCCCCGATCAGTTCGCCCAGGTGGTCCCCGGGACCATGGGTTCGCCCAAGGACCACTTCCCCGAACTGATCGGCCAGGTGGCTCCTGGGTGACCACTTCCCCGATCAGTTCGCCCAGGTGGCCGCTCCGGGGACCGGGCAGCGTCAGCTCTGTAGAACGCTTACCGGCGGTAACGTCGCCTCCGTGGCGCCGCCGACCGACGTCCAGGCCCGGGCCGGGGAGCTGCGGCGGCTGATCGACTACCACAGCCACCGCTACTACGAACTCGACGACCCGGAGATCTCCGACGCCGAGTTCGACGCGCTCATGCAGGAGCTGCGGGCCCTCGAAGACGCCCATCCCGGCCTGGCCACGCCCGACTCGCCCACCCAGCGCATCGGCGGCTCGGTGTCGGCCGCCTTCGCCGAGGTCCGCCACCGCGTGCCGATGATGTCGCTCGACAACGTCTTCTCGTTCGAGGAGCTGGTCGCGTGGGGCAAGCGGATGGAGCGCTACATCTCCGGCGACGTCGACTACGTGTGCGAGCTCAAGATCGACGGCATCGCCATCTCCCTCCTCTACGAGGACGGGCGCTACACCCGCGCCGCCACCCGGGGCAACGGCATCACCGGCGAGGACGTCACCGAGAACGTGCGCACGATCGCCGTCGTCCCCGAACGCCTGGCGGTGGCCGTCGACCGGACGCCCCAGGTCCTCGAGGTGAGGGGCGAGGTGTACATGCCGCTGTCGGCGTTCGAGGCCCTCAACCAGCGCCAGGGCGAGGCGGGTGAACGCGTCTTCGCCAACCCTCGCAACGCCGGCGCCGGCTCGCTCCGCCAGAAGGACCCGAGGATCACCGCGTCGCGGGAGCTCTCCTTCTTCGCCTACCAGGTGGGCGAGGTCGTGGGCGGCCCGAGGTTCCGGCGCCACTCCGAGACCCTCGCCTTCCTGTCCGAGGCGGGGCTGCCGGTCAACGCCGAGGTCCAGACGGTGTCCACCCTCGAGGAAGTCGACTCGTTCTGCCGCCACTGGCTCGAGCACCGCCACGACCTCGACTACGAGATCGACGGGGCGGTGATCAAGGTGGACGACCTGGCCCAGCGGGCCGAGCTGGGGGCCACCTCCAAGTCGCCGCGCTGGGCGATCGCCTACAAGTTCCCGCCCGAGCAGGCGACGACGGTCCTCACCGGCATCATGGTCTCCATCGGGCGCACCGGGAAGGCCACGCCGTTCGCCATGCTCGAGCCGGTCCGGGTCAGCGGCTCCACCGTCCGCCTGGCCACCCTCCACAACGAGGACCAGGTGCGGCTCAAGGACGTGCGCCCGGGCGACACCGTCTTCGTCCGCAAGGCGGGCGACGTCATCCCCGAGGTGGTGGGCCCGGTGCTGGCCAAGCGGCCGCCAGGCCTCGAACCGTGGACGTTCCCCGACACCTGCCCGAACTGCGGGGGGCCGTTGGTGCGGGTGGAGGGGGAGAGCGACACGTTCTGCGTGAACGTCGACTGCCCGGCCCAGCGCGACCAGCGCATCATCCACTTCGCCAGCCGGGGGGCGATGGACATCGAGGGTCTGGGCGAGAAGCGGGTCATGCAGCTCACCGCCGCCGGCCTGCTCCAGGACGCCGGCGACATCTACTCGCTCACCTACGAAGCGCTGATGGGGCTCGAGGGGTTCGCCGACCTCTCGGCCCGCAACCTGCTCGACGCCATCGAGCGCTCGAAGTCCCGGCCCCTCACCAACCTGCTGATCGGGCTGGGCATCCGCCACCTCGGGGGGCGAGGTGCCGAGGTGTTGGCCTCTGCCCTCGGGCAGCTCGACCGCATCGTCGGGGCGCCGGAGGAGGAGCTGGCCGCGGTCGACGGGGTAGGGCCGGTGATCGCCCACAGCGTCCACGAGTTCTTCGCCCTCGAACGCAACCGGGCCGTGGTCGAGAAGCTGCGGCGGGCGGGCGTGAACTTCGAGGGGCCGCAGGGCGCGGCGCCCGATCTCCCCCAGACCCTGGCCGGAAGGTCGGTCGTGGTGACCGGCACGCTCGAGTCGATGTCGCGCGACGCCGCCGTGGAAGCGATCAAGGCACGGGGGGGCACGTCGCCCGGCAGCGTCTCGAAGAAGACGTCGTACCTGGTCGCCGGGGCCGAGCCGGGGGCGGCCAAGGTCACCAAGGCCGAGGAGCTCGGGGTCCCCACGATCGACGAGACCGCCTTCCTGCGCCTGCTCGAGACGGGCGAGCCGTGACGGCGAGCGTCGGGCCCGAGGGCGGCGAGGTGGGGTTGGTCTCGGTGAACGTCGCCAAGCCCGCCTACCTCGGTATGCACCGGGGACGGCCGGTCACCAGCGGCATCGCCAAGCGCCCGGTGACGGCGGCCGACCTCCGGCTCGACCGTGAGAACCTGGAGGGCGACGGTCAGGCCGAGCTGGGCATCCACGGCGGGGTCGACAAGGCGGTGTACGCCTACCCCTCCGAGCACCTGGCCGCCTGGAGCGAGGAGCTGGGCCAGGCGCTGGGCCCGGCGGCGTTCGGCGAGAACCTCACCACCGAGGGCTGGACGGAGGACGACGTTCGGGTCGGCGACCGCTGGCTCTGGGGTGACGCCGTGCTCGAGGTCACTCAACCGCGCTGGCCCTGCTACAAGCTCGCCATGTACCGGGGACGCGCCGACATCGGGCGCCGTATGCGCCGGAACGGCCGCACCGGTTGGTACCTGCGGGTGCTCGAGCCCGGGCGCGTGCCGACCGCCGGGCCCATCCGCGTCGAGCGCAACCCGGTGCCGGCGTCGATCCGCCTGCTCCACGAGGCGGCCAGCCCGGGCCACGACGTCCCCGCCGACGTCATCGAGGCCCTCCTCTCCGTCGACGCGGTGGCCGACGAGTGGCGGATGGCCCTGGCGGCGCGCCTCTGACGGCAACTCAGAGCGCCGCCCGGACCCGCGCCGCCACCTCGGCCGCCTCCTCCTCGCTGGCGTAGCGGTGACGGGGCCAGAAGAAGCCCCGCAGGCCGTCCTTGTGCCGGCGGGGGACGACGTGCACGTGCAGGTGGGGCACGCTCTGGCTCACCCGGTTGTTCATCGCCACGAACGACCCTTCGGCGCCCATCGCCGTCTCCACCGCCCGCGACAGCCGCCGGGCGGCGGAGAAGAGCGGCGCGAGGAGCTCCTCGGGCAGGTCGACCAGGGTCTCGTGGTGCTCCCTCGGGACCAGCAGGCAGTGCCCCGGGAACAGGGGGCGGTGGTCGAGGAAGGCGACGGTGTCGTCCTCGTCGAGCACCAGGTGGGCGGGGACGTCGCCGGCCACGACCCGGCAGAAGAGGCAGTCGGCCACGTCAGTGGACCGAGAAGCACCACCGGTACGAGTTCGACTGCTCACGCGGCTCACCGATCCTGCGGTACACGACGGTGGCGCAGTGCCTCCCGGAGGCGAGAACGCGGTAGTCGCTGTCCTCGGTGGGCTCGAGGCTCACCCGGTTGAGGGCGTCGACGAACCGGATGTCGTCCTGGGGCACCTCCACCCCGTCGATCAGGAGGTAGCCGGTGTAGCCCGGTGCCAGGTCGGCCACGATCTCGGCCTGGCGCAGGTCGCGGTCGCCCGGCTGGGGGAACACCATCTCGACCGCGTCGGGCTTGGGCTCTTCGTTCTTCGGGTCCGGTGCGGTGAAGGCGAACACGAGGACGGCCACCGCGGCGGCGACGATCAGCGACAGCACGATGCGGCGGCGCAGGGGCGCTGGGGACGGTCGGCGGGCCGGCGAAGCCACGCCCCATCATTGCCCGCCGGTTCGGCGGGGGCCATGCGGTGCCCCAGTCGCGGGGCGGGTGGACGGTAGCCTCGTCCCGACGACGGGACGGGGCACCTGCCCCGTCGCCACCGGAAGGAACAGTGACCTCTACCCGGATCGTGGAGCACCTGGGGCGCGTCCTCGGGGGCCGTTACCGGTTGCTCGCGCCCATCGGCACGGGGGCGTCGGCGCACGTCTTCCTGGCCGACGACGTCAAGCTGCGCCGTCGGGTCGCGGTGAAGCTGCTCCACCCCGCCCTGGCCGACGACAGCGGGTTCCTTCGCCGGTTCCGGGCCGAGGCCCGAGCGGCCGCCGCGCTCAACCACCCCAACGTCATGGCGGTCTACGACTGGGGCGAGGAGATCGACGGGCCCTACCTCGTGTGCGAGTTCCTCGGCGGGGGCAGCCTCCGGGCCATCCTCGATCGCGGCACGCGCCTGACCCCTTCCCAGGCCCTCGGCGTGGGCCTGGAGGCGGCCCGCGCCCTCGACTACGCCTCCCGGCGAGGGCTCGTGCACCGCGACATCAAGCCCGCCAACCTCCTGTTCGACGACGAAGGGAGGCTGCGCATCGCCGACTTCGGCCTAGCCCGGGCCCTGGCCGAGGCCTCTTGGACGGAGCCGGCGGGCGCCGTGCTCGGCACGGCGCGCTACGCCTCGCCCGAGCAGGTGAAGGGCTCGCCGCTCGACGGCCGGGCCGACGTGTACTCCCTCGCCCTCGTGCTGTTCGAGGCGGTCACCGGGCGCGTGCCGTTCGCCGCCGACACCACCGTCGGCACGCTGCTCGGGCGGCTCGACCGCCCCATCCCCGCCGACCCCGCCCTCGGCCCCCTCGGGCCCATCGTGGCCCGGGCGGGGCGCCCCGACCCGGCCGAGCGCCTCGACGCCATGGCCCTCGGCGCCGCCCTCCAGGCGGCCGCTGCCGAGCTCCCCGCACCCGACCCCCTGCCCCTCGCCGGGCTGGCGTTCCTCGACGAGACGCTGGCCCCTCTCGACCGTGACCCCACCGATCTGGGCCAGGAGCCCGCCTCCCCGGTGGGCGACGAGTCACCACGCACGACGCCGGTCGCCGTCGCCTCCCCTCCGCCGGTCGACGACACCGTCCCCCTCCCGGCTGCCCAGACGCGCCCGACCGCACCTCCGGCCGCGCCCTCCCCCGCCCCGACCGTGGAGCTGTCGCCCCCCGGCCGCCTCCGGCGGAGGTGGCCGATCGTGCTGCTCGTCGTCCTGGTGCTGGCGGCGGGAGGGGCCGCCGGCGCCTGGGCCCTCGTCCAGGCCCGGGTGCCGTCGCGTCCCGTCCCCGACACCGTCAACCGACCCGAGGCGGAGGCGGTCGCTGCCCTACGGGCGCTCGAGTTCGAGGTGCGCATCCAGCGGGCCTTCGTCAACGGCACCGCGGCCGGGCAGGTCACCGCCCAGGACCCCGCCGCCAACACCAAGCTGAAGGAGGGCCGCACGGTCACCCTCACGGTGTCCCAGGGCCCGGTCCCCGTCCCCGTGCCCGACCTTTCCGGGAAGGACCGCAACGCCGCCGTCGACGCCATCCAGAAGGGCGGCCTCACCGTGGGCAAGGTGACCTCCAAGCACGACGAGGAGGCGCCCGCCGGGCGGGTGCTCGACTGGTCCCCCAAGGGGGGCATGGCGCCCACAGGGAGCCCCGTCGACCTCACGCTCTCCTCGGGGCCCGCTCCGCGGGTGGTGCCCGACCTGAAGGGACAGAGCTACGAGGCGGCCGCCGCCGCCCTCGGGCGCCAGGGGCTCAAGGTGGCGAAGGGGGAGGCCTACAGCGACACCGTGCCCCAGGGGCAGGTGATCGGCACCAACCCGCAGGCGGGTGCCAGCGTCGACCGGGGCTCGACGGTCACGGTGGTCGTCTCCCGGGGCCAGCCCGAGGTGCCCAACCTTCGAGGGCTGTCGGTCGCCGACGCCACCGCCAGGCTCGCCGCCGCCGACCTCAAGCTCGGGAACGTCTACGGCCCGCCCGGGGGCAGGGTCTTCCACACGATCCCCATTCCCGGCACCAAGGTCAAGGCTGGCACCACCGTCACGTTGTTCATCCTGTAGCACGGCTGAGCGGCACGTGAAGGACGTCGACGCCCTCCGCGACGCGATGCGCCGGCGAGGGACCGTTCACCGGCTGTCGGCCGCCGCCCTCGCCGTCTCGCTGGCGTCCGCCGGCTGCGGTGGCGGAGAGGACGACCGGACGGCCGCCGACGCGCCTCGGGCAACCATCACCGTCTTCGCCGCCGCCTCCCTGACCGAGTCGTTCACCGAGATCGGCCGGCAGTTCGAGAGCTCGCACCGCGCCGACGTCGCCTTCAGCTTCGGTGCCTCTTCCTCGCTGGCCCAGCAGATCGCCAACGGCGCGCCGGCCGACGTGCTGGCGACCGCCGACGAGCAGACGATGCAACGAGCGGACGATCGCGTCGCCCGATCGGTGACGCTGTTCGCCCACAACCGCCTGGCCATCGCCGTGCGGCGGGGGAACCCGAAGACGATCGGGTCCCTCGCCGACCTGGCCAGGCCCGGAGTGATCCTCGTGCTGTGCGCCCCAGAGGTGCCCTGCGGCCGGTTCGGTGCCCAGGCGCTCAGCCGGGCCGGCGTCGACGTGCGGCCTCGGTCGCTCGAGCCCGACGTCAAGGGTGTCGTATCCAAGCTGTCCCTCGGTGAAGCGGACGCCGGCATCGTCTATGTGACAGATGTCCGGGCCGCCGCCGGCCAGGTCGAGGAGGTGGCCATCCCGCCGGCGCACAACGTCGTCGCCCGCTACGCCATCGCGCCGCTCCGCGACAGTGGGCGTTCGGAATCGGCCAAGGCGTTCGTCCAATCCGTGCTGTCCCCGTCGGGCCGGGCGGTGCTGGACAGGGCGGGGTTCCAGGCGCCCTGAGCACGAAGAGGTCGTCGCTGGGTGCGCCGCCCCGACGAGGGCGGCAGCCGCCGGTGGCGGCCAAAGCGATGGCCGCCTTGGCCGCCCTCTTCTTCGTCGCCCCCCTCGTCGGACTGGTGTGGAGGGCGCCCTGGTCCAGCCTGGGAAGGGAGCTCGCCAGCCGGGAGGTGAGAGACGCCCTCAGCTTGTCGCTGCTGACGTCCACCGTCGCCACCGCGGCGTCCGCCGTGTTCGGCATCCCTCTTGCCTGGGTCCTCTCGCGCTCGGAGTTCCCCGGCCGCCGCCTGCTCCGCGCCCTCACCATCCTCCCGATGGTGCTGCCGCCGGTCGTCGGCGGCGTGGCCCTCCTCCTCGCCTTCGGCCGCAACGGGCTGCTCGGGCAGTGGCTCGACAGGGCGTTCGGCATCACCGTTCCCTTCACCACCGCGGCCGTCGTCATCGCCGAGACCTTCGTGGCCATGCCGTTCTTCGTGCTGACCGTGGAGGCGGGGTTCCGCTCGGTCGACCAGCGCCTGGAGGAGGCGGCGAGCACCTTGGGGGCGGTCCGGTGGACGGTCTTCCGTCGGGTCACCCTGCCGCTCGTGCGGCCATCCCTCGCCGCCGGCGCGGTCGTCTGCTGGGCCCGGGCGTTGGGGGAGTTCGGCGCCACCATCACCTTCGCCGGCAACTTCCCCGGCCGGACCCAGACGACGCCGCTCAAGGTCTACCTCCTGCTCGAGAGCCGTCCCGAGGCGGCGATCGTCCTCAGCCTGGTGCTGCTGGCGGCGTCCCTCGCCGTCCTGCTCGGACTCCGCGATCGATGGCTGGGAGCGGTGTGAGCGCACCCGCCGCCGGGCTCGACGCGTCGGTGGAGGTGACCGTCGGCGCGCTCCACCTCGACGTCTCCCTGGAGGTCCCCCCGAACGAGATCGTGGCCCTGTTGGGGCCCAACGGCGCCGGCAAGACCACCTTGCTGCGGGTCCTCGCCGGGTTGGAGCCACTGGGCCGGGGACGGGTGCTGCTCGACGGCGACGTGCTCGAGGACGCCGGCCGCGTGCGCCTGCCCCCCGAGCGCCGTCCGATCGGGATGGTGTTCCAGGAGCACCTGCTCTTCCCTCACCTGAGCGCGTTGGACAACGTGGCCTTCGGCCTGCGGAGCCGGGGCGTCTCCCGAGCCGCGGCGCGGGACCGGGCCGCCGACTGGTTGGCCCGGATGGGCCTGAGCGACCGGTGTGCGGCGCGGCCGCACCAGCTGTCGGGAGGGCAGGCCCAGCGCGTGGCGCTAGCCCGGGCCCTCGCCGTCGAGCCCCGGCTCCTGCTCCTGGACGAGCCCTTGGCCGCCCTGGACGCGAGCAGCCGGGTCGAGATCCGCCGCCAGCTCGCCGCCACGCTCGAATCGTTCACGGGCGTGCAGCTCCTGGTCACCCACGAGCCGCTCGAGGCGATGGCGCTGGCCGACCGGCTGATCGTCCTGGAGGAAGGCCGCGTCGTCCAGGCCGGGTCGCCGGCCGAGCTCGGCGCCCGGCCACGATCCCGCTACGTCGCCGACCTCGTCGGAGTGAACCTTTTCCGCGGCCGGGGCGTCGGGAACCAGGTGGCGCTGCCCGAGGGCGAGTGCCTCGTCGTGGCCGAGGCGGCCCCGGGCGACGTGTTCGCCATGGTGCACCCGAGGGCCGTCTCCCTCCATCGGCAGGTGCCCGAGGGAACGCCGCGCAACGTGTGGACCGGAGACGTGGAGAGCTTGGACGTCGAGGGTGACCGGGTCCGCGTCCGCGTGCGGGGACGGATCCCGATCGTCTCGGAGGTGACCGCAGCGGCGGTCAGTGACCTCGACCTCGGCGTCGGTCGCCGGGTGTGGGTCTCGGTGAAGGCGTCCTCGGTGAGCGTCTACCCCGCCTGACCCGACGTGACGCGGGGGGACGGGAGGCGGGCGCGAGAGGCCCCGACCGAGTCGCTAGGATGAGGCAGGGCCACAGTTGCGGTTGCGCGCACGGCCCGCGCCTTCGTGCTCAGCCGCTCCCGAAGGGTTCGCGCCCGGCTGCGCGGCAACGGTGAGCCTCCGCGACGACGGGGCCGTCCCGCCGCCCCATTGACGTGTCGCCAGGAGGTCGCATGAACACCACCAAGCCCAAATCATTCTGGTCGAGCATCCCCGGCTTCGTCACCGGGCTGGCCGGCATCCTCACGGGTGTCGTCGGGCTGATCACCGTGCTCATCCAGCTCGACGTGATCGGCGGTGGGTCCGACGACTCGCCGAGCCCCGCCGACGAGCCGGCGGCGACGACCGAGACGACCCGCCGCTCCACTCGTTCGGGGGCCGGTGCGAGCCAGTCGGGCCGGGCTCCTCAGTTCTCGGTCTCGCCGGCTTCGGTGAGGCTCGACACGGGCCTCAACAGGGAAGCCGACGTGGTCGTGCGCAACACCGGCGCCGCCGGACCGCTCAGGCTGACGTCGTCGACGGTGAGTTCGGTGGCGCCGGTGTTGCGCACGACCACGTCGGCTTCCTTGTTGAGGCCCGTGTCGAGCCTCACCGAAGCCGGCGTGACCGAGAACTGAGGAGCCTGGCCCGACTGGCTCGCACCGGCCCCCGAGCGAGTGGGACGACGGGTCGACTCGGTCGTCGCCGCCGGCTCATCGGCGGGGCTCGGCGAGTCGTCGGACCCACC
>DATACM010000215.1:0-2655 GCA_036259055.1 Acidimicrobiales bacterium
GAGCCGGACGAGGGCACCGCCCGGGTGCTCGGTCACGACATCGTGACCGAAGGCGCCGAGGTCCGCCGGGCCGTCACCCTCACCGGCCAGCTGGCGTCGGTGGACGAGGACCTGACCGGGCGGGAGAACCTCGTCCTGCTCGGTCGGCTGCTGGGGCTGAAGCGGGCAGCGGCCAAGCAGCGGGCGGCCGAGCTGCTCGACGCCTTCGGGCTGGAGGACGCCGCCACACGGCTCGTCAAGCACTACTCCGGTGGGATGCGGCGCAGGCTCGACGTGGCCGCATCCCCCCGGAGTAGTGCTTGACCAGCCGGCCGGCGGCCTCGGCCAGCCCGAAGGCATCGAGCAGCTCCCCCGCCCGCTGCTTGGCGGCGGCGCGGCTCAACCCGAGAAGACGACCGAGCAGGACCAGGTTCTCCCGCCCGGTCAGGTCCTCGTCCACCGATGCCAGCTGGCCGGTGAGGGTGACGGCGCGCCGCACCTCAGCGCCCTCGGCGACGATGTCGTGGCCGAGGACCCGAGCCGTGCCCTCGTCCGGGTCGATCAGCGTGGCGAGGATGCGGATGGTGGTCGTCTTGCCCGCACCGTTGGGCCCGAGCACGCCGTACACGGAGCCGACCGGAACGGCGAGGTCGACTCCGTCGACCGCTCGGGTCTTCCCGAACGACTTCACCAGGCCGGTGGCCTCGATCGCCAGGGGGACAGGTTCTCTCATGGCTCCTCGAATCTCGGCGTGCGACGATCCTCCCCCAACCGACGTCGCAACGCGTCGGAATTCATCGCGCCCGGCGGTGGCCCGGCCGACCGCCTACGTCCCCCACCGGCTCAGGCTGACCCCACCGGCACCCACTCCCGCCGCGAGCAGCAGGACGGCGGCGACGACGATGGCCACCGTGCGCCCCGTGTCGCCATCCTCCTCACCGGTGGCGGACTCCGTCCGGCCTTCGGGCGTTCCCTCCGCCCCCTGGGCGCTGGTGCCGTCGCCGTCGAGCGTGGTCGGCGGTCCGGGGCCACCCCCGCCCGGCGGGGTCGTCGGCGACGCCGCCGGTCCTCCGGCGGCCACCGCCGCCCTCAGGTCGAGGAGGCCCTGGCAGCCGCTGCCGCAGGACACCCTCTTGTCGAGCGTCCCGAGCAGGCGCTCGACGGCGGCCGTGGGGCTGAACCCCATGCCGACGAGCGCGGCGATGGCCGCCGACACGTGGGGCGCGGCCGCCGAAGTGCCCGCCACCGCCCCGTAGCCGCCGCCGAGCGTCGTCGTGATGACCTGGTCGTCGGCCGGCGCTCCGGGCCCGAACCCGCCGGGGGCGACCAGTCCCCACTTGGCGTTGCCGATGGACGTCGAGTAGCGGGCCAGCGAGTTGCGCCTGTCGGTCGCCCCCACGACCAGGGCGTTCAGGTCGCCGTAGTTCGAGCTGCCCTGGTCGACGACGCCCACCCGGTAGTTGCCCGACGCCAGCACCGGCACCGCCCCCCGGGTCCAGGCGTACTCGATGCCCGGGCGTAGCGGCGTGCCCACCAGGCTGGTCAGGAGGAAGTCGGGGTCGCCCAGGCTGAGGTTGATGACCTTGGCCCCTCGGTCGACGGCCCAGCGGATGCCGGCGTTGATGTCGTCGACCCGGCCCGCCCCGTCGGAGTCGAGGACCTTGGCGACCAGCAGCCTGGCGCCGGGGGCCACGGCGGCGATGCCCCGGCCGTTGTCGGTGTTGGCCACCGCGATGCCTGCGACCTCGGTGCCGTGCCCGTTGTCGTCCTGGCCTCCGCCTTCGCGGCACGGCCCGTCGACGCAGACCGCGCTCCCCACCACCTTTCCCCGGAGCTCGGGGTGGTTCATGTCGACGCCGGTGTCGACGACGGCGATGAGGACGTTGTTGCCGGTGGCTCGGGGGTCGGGAGCGCCGATGCGGGCCAGCGGCCACTGGCGGGGGAAGAGGGGGTCGTTGGTCGCGCCCGCTGGCCACGCAACGACGAGGACGGCGGCGCAGGCGGCCACGACGACCCGAACCGGCCAGGACCGCCTCGGTCGCCGCTCAGTCATGGCCGCGAGGCAACGAGAGGTCCCGCCTGGTTCTCACGGTCACATGGTCGCAGGGTCAGACCCCCGTCGTCGCCGCGCCGCCCTCGAGGAGGGACCGCAGCACGCCATAGACCATCTCGAGGTCGCCCCGCTCCACCCGCTCGTCGGCGGCGTGGGCCACGTTCGGGTCGCCCGGCCCGAAGTTGGTGGCCGGGACGCCCCGGGCGGCGAAGCGGGCGACGTCGGTCCAGCCCAGCTTGGCCCGCGGTGGCTGTGCGGTGGCAGCTAGGAGCGAGGTCAGGAGCGGGTGGCCGAGGGACGGCGGCGCCCCCTGGGCCACGTCGAGGAGGACGAAGTCGTCGACCGCACCGACCACCTCGCGCACGTGGGCCTCCGCCTGCGCGGGCGTGCGGTCTGGGGCGAACCGGTGGTTCACGGTGAGCACCGCCCGGTCGGGCACGACGTTGGGCGCCACCCCCCCGTGAACCATCACGCCCTGGAGCCCCTCGCGGAACTCGCACCCGTCGAGCACCACCCGTCGCCCTTCGTAGGCGGCGAGCGCCGACAGCACGGGCGCCAGGCGGTGGACGGCGTTGCGACCGAGCCACGCCCGGGCGGAGTGCGCCCGCGTCCCGGTCATGGTC
>DATACM010000216.1:0-3013 GCA_036259055.1 Acidimicrobiales bacterium
CTGTCCGTCCTCGACGGCCCGGGCGTGCGCATAGGCGGCCGCCTCGATCTCCGCCTGCTGGTAGCCGGCGTCGATGGCGGCCACCGCCCCGCCCAGGGCGTCGATGGCGGCGAGATGGCGCCACGCCTCGGCCTCGACCGCGTCGGTCAACGACTCGACGAACCACGAGCCGCCCAGTGGGTCGGCGGTGGCGGTGACCCCCGCCTCGTGGGCCAGCACCTGCTGGGTGCGCAGGGCGATGCGGGCCGAGCGCTCCGACGGGAGGCCCAGCGCCTCGTCGTAGGCGTTGGTGTGCAGGCTCTGGGTGCCACCGAGGACCGCCGCCAGCGCCTGGAGTGCCACCCTTACCGCGTTGAGCTCGGGCTGCTGGGCGGTGAGGGTGGAACCACACGTCTGGGCGTGGAAGCGGAGGGCGGTGGCCCGCGGGTCGGTTGCGCCGAACCGCTCGGTCATGAGGCGGTGCCACATCCGACGGGCGGCCCTGAACTTGGCCACCTCCTCGAAGAGGTCGTTGTGGGCGCCGAAGAAGAACGAGATCCGGGAACCGACCCGGTCGGCGTCGAGGCCGGCTTCGACCGCGGCTCGCACGTAGGCGACGCCGTGGGCGAGGGTGAAGGCGAGCTCCTGGGTGGCCGTCGCCCCGGCCTCCCGCAGGTGGTACCCCGAGACCGAGAGGGGGTTCCAGCGGGGCATGTGGCGCTGGCTCCACGCCATGAGGTCGGTGACCAGGCGCAGCGAGGGCGCGGGCGGGTGGATCCAGGTGCCGCGGGCCACGTACTCCTTGAGGGGGTCGTTCTGGACGGTACCGCCCAGCGCCTCCGGCGGGACGCCCCGCTCCTCGGCGACGAGCCGGTAGAGCAGGAGCAGGACGGCAGCGGTGGCGTTGATCGTCATCGACATCGTCACCCGCTCGAGGGGGACGCCGTCGAGGAGGCGGCGCATGTCCTCGAGGGTGTCGATGGCGACCCCCACCCGCCCGACCTCGCCCTCGGCCCGGGGATGGTCGGAGTCGTACCCCATCTGGGTGGGGAGGTCGAACGCGCAGGACAGACCCGTCTGACCGGCGGCGAGCAGGTACCGGAACCGGGCGTTGGCGGCGTCGGGGCTGCCGAACCCGGAGTACTGCCGCATCGTCCAGACACGGTCGCGGTACATGCCCGGGTGGATGCCCCGGGTGTACGGCGGCCGGCCGGGAGGCTCGGGGCCGTAGAAGGGCCGCACCTCGATCCCCGACCCGGTGCGCCACCCGGCGTCGGTCACCGCCGCGCCGGTGCCCCTGCCGTTAGGCCCCCACCAGGAGGCGGTTGCCCCGGAAGGGGACGGTGCCGGGAGCGAGCGCGGCGTCGAAGGGACCGTTGGCGTTCAGGTACGCCAGCGCCTTGCTCAGGTCGGTGACCCCGTTCGTGAGGGGCAGCGGCAGCAGGCCGAGGGTCGTCAGCACGCCGAGGGCTCGCCCCCGCGAGTCGAGGACGGCGCTGCCCGAGTCCCCCGGGAGTCCAGGCCTCAGGGTCAGCACCGTGTGGCTCCAGCCGTCGCCGCTCGTGCCCAGGCTCAAGCCCCTCATCGGGCCGAGGGCGCTGAGGCCGGGCAGCAGACCGGAGCTCCCGAAGGCGTACACCTGCTGACCCGCGGAGGACCGGCTGCCGAGCCCGACCGGGCCTCCCAGGACGGGCACCGACGGGTTGACCCGCCCGACGTCGGCCGGATCGAGGCGGACGAGGGCGAAGTCGTTGAACTGGCAGGTGTCGGGGTCATCCTCCCCCCGCTGCTGCATGGTCAGCCAGGAGCTGTAGGCGAGCACCCCGGGACGGGTGGCGCCTTCCACCCTGACCGGTGTGCCCAGCGGGAGGGACGGCGACTCGCACCCGTCGGCGTTGATGCTGCTGCCCCTCCCGGCGCAGTGGGCGGCCTGCCCGATGTACACCGTCTCCCCCGAGGTGAACACGAAGTTGGCGGTGCACTGGCCTTCGCCCGTGATCGTCTGCACGCCGGGGTGGATCGTTGCGCTGTCGGGGGACGCCCAGGTCGGCGCCGCGGACGCCACCGACGAGATGCCTCCGGCGAGGAGGAGAAGCGCAGTGGTCAGCCCGACGACCGCCATCCGGAGAGCTCGCACGGACCGAAGGTAGCTCACGGACGGGACGCTGTCCGGGCGCGGTGACTCACGACCGGGGGTGGGGCATGCAGAGCTCGTCGTACTCGGCGATGACGATCTCGCCCGCATCCGGCCCGCAGGCCGGGCACTCTGGGTCGCGGCTGACCTTGAAGGTGCGGAAGGACTCCTCGAGGGCGTCGTAGGCGAGCAGGCGGCCGACCAGGGGGTCGCCCAGGCCCAGGACCACCTTGATCGCCTCCATGGCCTGGATGGAGCCGACGATGCCCGGGAGCACGCCCAGGACGCCGGCCTCGGCGCAGGACGGGGCGAGCTCGGCGGGCGGGGGCTCGGGCACCAGGCAGCGGTAGCAGGGCCCTACATAGGGGTTGAAGACGGTGACCTGGCCCTCGAAGCGGAAGATCGAGCCGTGCACAACGGGGATGCGCTTCACCAGCGACGCGTCGTTGACCAGGTAGCGGGTGGGGAAGTTGTCGGTGCCGTCGACGATCACGTCGTAACCGTCGATGACGTCGAGCACGTTGTCGGCCCCCAGCCGCACGTCGTAGGTGACGACGTTGACGTCGGGGTTGAGGGCGGTGAGCGTCTTCTTCGCCGAGTCGACCTTGCGCTCGCCCACCCGGTCGAGGTTGTGCAGGATCTGGCTCTGCAGGTTCGACTCGTCGACGACGTCCATGTCGATGACCCCGATGGTGCCCACGCCCGCCGCGGCCAGGTAGAGGGCGGCCGGTGACCCGAGCCCGCCGGCGCCCAGCAGCAGCACCTTGGCGTCGAGCAGCTTCTGCTGACCCTCGGTACCCACCTCGGGCAGCAGGAGGTGCCGCTGGTAACGGTTGCGCTGCTCCGGCGTGAGGGTGCGGGGCGCCGACCAGGTGCGGTCCTCGCCCTTCCACTTGTTGA
>DATACM010000217.1:0-7327 GCA_036259055.1 Acidimicrobiales bacterium
CCGCCGCAGCTCGACGCCCGCCCGCACGTAGCCGAGGGCTCCCACCGCGCTGGCCCCGCCGATGGGGATGGCGTAGGGACGGCGGCCCTCGCCGGCCAGGCGCCGGGCGGTGTCGGCGATGGCCGCCTCGACCCCGTAGTAATCGAGCTGGGTGGTTCCGTCGCCCGCCCAGACGATGTCGGGCCCGAGGAGCTCGTCGAGCAGGAGGTTGCCCATGGGCACCTCGGGCCGTTCGGCGTTGAGCACGATCGTGCAGCCCAGGCCCAGGCGGTTGGCGGCGGCCGCGGTCATGCGCACGTGGTTGCTCTGGCGCCCGCCCCCGGTGACGAGGGTGTCGCAACCCTGGGCGAGGGCGTCGGCGCACAGGTACTCGAGCTTGCGGGCCTTGTTGCCCCCTCCCGCCAGCCCGGTGACGTCGTCGCGCTTGACCCAGAGCCGTCCCGGCGCCATGCCGAGGTGGGCACCGAGGCGGTCCAGCGGCTCCATCGGCGTGGGCAGGTGGACGAGCGCCAGGCGCCGGTCCAGCGGCGGTGCCTCGCCCATGGCCTCGAAGGTACCGGCGCCGGCGCCCACGGCCCCTGGTCCCCTGGGCGCCTGGAGCGAACTGTTCGGCGTGATGGCCGCTGGGGAGCCACCTGGGCGAACAGTTCGTCCTGGCGGCTCGTGCGGTCGGAGGGACGTTCCCGCCCGGGGCCGGCGGGGACGATCGTTAAGATCGCCGGGATGGGCTGGTGTCACGAGTTCGGATGCCAGATCGCGCCCGACTGCCAACACCCGATGACCGCAGGGGCAGAGGCGTGCACCTGTAGCGTTTGCGAGGTCGTCTGCACCGGGCGCTTCGGCGGCTGTGCCGACGTGTGGGCCCGAGGCCCCCAGCCGGTGCACATCGTCGAGCTGGAGCCGACGCCGCCCAGCCCGGAGGAGGTACCCGAACCTGTGATGGACGAGGCCCCGCCGCCCGAGCCCGAGGAGGCGCAGGCGCCCCCGCCCGCACCCGGACGCGATCCGGCGACGGAGGTGTTGCTCTGGCTCCGGGGCGAGTTCGACTACGTCAACGGCCAGATCCAGGCCCTCTCCGACCGGCTGGCCCGCCAGGAGGCGGCCGTGCGGGCGGTGGCCGAGACGCGCCAGGAGGAGCTCGAGGTCTCCCTCGCCGAGCTCGAGGGGTGCGCCGCCCAGCTCCGGAACGAAGCCGCCGGGCTGCGGGAGATGCGGGCCCACCTCGCCCAGTCCCTGCCCCAGCTGGTGGCCGAGGCGGCCGCCCCCGCGGTGACGGACACGGTGAGCGGGGCGGTGGCCGGTGCGGTGGCCGAGGTGCGGGCGGCCGTCGCCGAGCTGGGTGGCGCGCTGTCCGAGGTGTTGCCCCGGGCGGTGGCCCAGGCGGTCACCCCTCCCGCCCCTGCCGAACCTGCCGTCCTCCCGCCGCCGGCCGAGGCCGCCGTCGCCGGCCCGGACGACGCCGAGGGCACCGACCCCCTCAGCCAGCTCCACCAGGCCCAGGACGAGGCGGCCGAGTGGTTCATGATCGTCGTCGACGAAGCCGTGCGTCGGGCCGTCGAGCGCCACCTCCCTCCGGCCGCCGGCGCGGCGGCTCCGCCGGCGGGCCCGGCCGAGGGCGTCCGGCAGGTGTCCTCGAACGAGCCGGAGGGCGACCAAGGCGCCGGCGTGCCGGCGCCAGAGGGGCTCGAGCAGCCGCCCGAGCAGGCGTCCGAGCCGGCACCCGAGGGGGCGGGGACCGAGAACGGGCGCAGCGCGCCTTCCGACGCCAGCCCACGGCCCGTCCCCGCTGCCGCCGAAGAAGCGGTCACCACCGCCGGCGTCGCGCCGCCCGAGCCCCAGGTGACCGCTCTCACCGCCGACGTGGTCCTGGCCGAACCGATCCCCCCCGACGGCGACCCCGCCGCACCGGCCGCCTCGTGGGCGGACCACCGCGACGAGGTCGAGCCCGAGCGTGCCTCGACCGTCGCGTGCGTCCTTCCGGGCGTCGCGGTGGGGCCCTCGCTGGCGCTCGGCGTGAGCGCCGCCGTCCGCCGGGCCCGGCTCCGCCGCCGCCGGCGGCGGCGGGCGGGCGCTCCCATCGCCGGGCTCCACCGCCGGGACCCCTTCGTCGGGGACCTGACCAGCCGCCTGGAACGGTTCGCCCTCTCCAGGCGCGACCTGGCCCTCAGCCCCAACGGGGCGGAGCCGACCGCCGGCGCCGACGTGGTCGCCGTCCTCGGGGAGCAGGACGACAGGGAGGTCGGCGTGCCACTGGGACAGGCCCCCCTCGGCATGGTGGGCCCCGGCGCGGCCGACGCCGGGCGGGCCCTCGTCACCACCCTGCTCGCCGGGACCGACCCGGGCGCCGTCCGGGTGCTGGCGGTGGGTGACGTCCTGCCCTCGGGACCGTCCTTCCCCGGGCTGCAGCGGGTCGACGACATGGAGACCGTTCTGGGCGAGCTGGAGGGCGAGCTCGGGCGCCGCCGACACCGTTCTCCCGAAGGGCCGGCGTCGCCCGTCGAGCCCCTCCTCGTGCTGGTCACCGCCGACGTTCCCGAGGCGCTGTCCGGCCGCCTCGCCGCTCTGCTGCGGGAGGGCCCGGCCGTCGGCCTGACCGCGGTGGGCGTCGGGTGCGAGCTCGACGGGGCGGAGACCGTGACCCTCCAGCCCGGTGCCGTGATCCGCTCGGCCGGCTCGGGCGGGCGGCTGGACACCCTGGCCGGCACCCGGCTGTTCACGCTCAGCCCCGGCGCCGCCGACGAGCTCCTGCGTCTCCTGTGCGCCGCCCGCACCGACGAGGAGGGGCCTCTGCCCGAGGCCGCCGACGAGCCGTTCCCCGTCCTGGCGACCTCGGCGCCGCCTCCCATCGAGGTCCGCCTGCTCGGCGCCTACCAGATCGAGGCGAACGGCAAGGAGATCCGCAGCGGCTTGCGGGCCAAGGCACGGGAGCTGCTGGCGTTCTACCTGCTGCACCCCGAGGGAACGACCCTCGACGCCGCCACCGAGGCGCTGTGGCCCGAGGCCGACCCCGGGCGGGGCTCCGAGTGGTTCTGGACGGCGCTCGGCAACCTCCGGACCACCTTGCGCCGAGCCACCGGCATCCAACAGCTCAGGATCATCGAGCGCGACAGCGACCGCTACCGCGTCGAGCCGGTCTTCGGCGTGGACCTGTGGGAGTTCCAGGCCGCTCTCCCCAAGGGCACCGGGGCGAACCCCGGCGACCCCGAGTGGGCCGCCGCTCTGGAGAACGCCGCCAATCTCTACGGTGGGGAGCTTCTCGCCGGGGTCGACTGGGCGTGGGTGGAGGTGCCTCGCGACGACCTGCGCCGGCGGGCGGTCGACGTCCTCGTGTCCCTGGCCGCCACCCGTCTCGTCGCGGGCGACGTGCGGTCCGCCCTCGACGTCCTGTCCCGAGCGGTCGAGATCGACCCGGTGGCCGAGCAGCTCTACCGCCGGATCATGCGCCTGCACGCCAGGCAGTCCCGCCCCGACGAGGTGGCCGCCACCTTCCGCCGCCTCGAGGCCCGTCTGGGCGAGCTCGACCTCGAGCCGACGCCCGAGAGCCGGCAGCTGGTCGAGGAGCTCTGCGGGGCGCCGGCCGGCTGAGAGGGCACCGGAGCGCGGCGACCGGCGCGTCGGCGGAGCAGCGGTTCTCCCGAGCGAACGGCCGGACCGCCTCCTACTTCCAGTCCGTCGGCTCGGGAGCGTCGAGGGGGCGCATCAACAGGTCGATGGCCGCCCAGGTCGTCCGGGAGAACGGATAGAAGACCAGCGGCGCGCCGACCGCCGCCGCCGCCCCGACGAGGAGGAAGGGCACCAGGCTGGCGTCGGGGTTGGCGGCCAGGAAGGCGATGCAGGGGACGATCCCCACGAGGAGCAGGAGCCCCTCGGCGATCGCCAGGTTGACCACATAGGCCCCGAAGAACCAGCCCTCCTCGCGTTCGAACCGGTGGCCGCAGCGCGGGCAGCGCTCCTTCATCCGGAACCAGCCGGTGAAGAGGTTCCCGCCCCCGCACAGGGGGCAGCGCTTGGTCAGCCCCCGCGCCAGCATCCTGCCGGCCGACGGCGCCATCTAGACCACGTGGATGCGGCGCTGGACGACCCGGCCGTCGTCGAGGTCCAGCGTCCCGAGCGTGCAGTGGGGCTGGCGGCGTCGCTCGGTGGGCGAGCCGGGGTTGAACAGCACCTGGCCGTCGAGGCCGTCGGTGTCCCACGGGATGTGGCTGTGGCCGAACACCACCACGTCGGCGTCGGGGAAGCGGCGCCGGAGGCGGCCCGCCCGGCCCGCCGCCGGACCGCTGTCGTGGATCATCCCGACACGCACGCCGTCGACGTCGATGACGGACGTCTCGGGCAGCTGGCCGACGAGCTCGGCGTCGTTGTTGCCCAGCACCGCGTGGACGGGCGCGAAGCCGCCCAGCTCGTCAAGGACGTCGCTCACGACGACGTCGCCGGCGTGGAGGACGAGGTCGGCCGTCTCGAGATGGGCATAGGCGGCGTCGGGCAGGCGGCGCTTGGAGCCCCGGCGGATGTGGGTGTCGGCCAGCACGACGACGTGGGTCATCGAGGCCGACAGTACGCTCCGGCGGGGTGGACCCCGTCGAGGCGCTCGAGCGCATCGCCTACCTGCTCGAGCGCTCGGGGGCCCCGACCTACCGGGTGAGGGCCTTCCGGGGAGCGGCCGCCACCCTGCGCGACATCGACCCGGACGACCTCCGGCGGCGGGCCGAGGAGGGCCGCCTCCAGGACCTGTCGGGGATCGGGCCCAAGACGGCAGAGGTCGTCGCCCAGGCCGTCACCGGCGGCGTCCCCGACTACCTCGCTCGTCTCGAGCAGGACGTGGGCGCCACGGCGGCGAGCGCCGCCGAACAGGTCACCGGGCGCGCCGCCGAGATCCGCCGGGCCTTGCGGGGGGACTGCCACACCCACTCGGACTGGTCCGACGGCGGGAGCCCCATCGACGAGATGGCGAGGGCCGCCCGCGAGCTGGGCCACGAGTACATGGTGCTGACCGACCACTCCCCCCGCCTCACCGTGGCCAAGGGGCTCTCGCCCGAGCGCCTCCGCCAGCAGCTAGAGGTGGTGGCCGCCCTCAACGAGGAGCTGGCGCCCTTCCGCATCCTGACTGGCATCGAGGTCGACATCCTCGTCGACGGGTCCCTCGACCAGGAGGAGGAGCTGCTGGCCGCCCTCGACGTGGTGGTCGCCAGCGTCCACTCGAAGCTGCGGATGGAGGCGGCCGAGATGACCCCCCGGATGCTGGCGGCGGTGCGCTCGCCCCACGTCGACATCCTCGGCCACTGCACCGGCCGCCTGCTGCCGTCGGGCCCCGAGGGCACGGCGGGGAGGGGGAGGAGCAAGGGCCGGCCGGAGTCGGAGTTCGACGCCGCCGCCGTCTTCGCCGCCTGCGCCGAGACCGGCACCGCGGTGGAGATCAACTCGCGTCCGGAGCGCCTCGACCCTCCCATGCGCCTCCTCCGCCAGGCGCTCGACGCCGGCTGCTCGGTCACCATCGACACCGACGCCCACGCCCCCGGTCAGCTCGAGTGGCTCGTCAACGGCTGCACCCGGGCGGCCGAGGCGGGCGTCCTTCTCGAGTCGATCGTCAACACGCGCTCGGCCGTCGAGCTGGTGGCCTGGGCCGCAACCCACGCCGGCTGAGCTCTGTTCTGGGTGGTGAATGTCGGCCAAACCGCGCGACTTTCCTGACCCAATGCGCCCGGCGTGGGCTCAGCCCAGGATCACCACGTTGTCGGGGGGGACGCTCACGGTGCCCTCGGCGACGGGGATGGCCTGCTCGTGGGGGGCCAGGTTGCACACGACCGAGAGCGGGCCGCGTTCGAGCACCAGCCAACGGGCGTCCTCGTCGTAGCGGACGTCGACGGGGCCCAGCCCCTCGGCGACGAGGGCGGGGACCTCGCGGCGCAGGGCGACGAGGTGGCGGTGCCACTCGTAGACCTCGTCGTGGGGAGGGCGGCGGCGCTCCTCCCAGTCCAGCTTGGAGCGCTCGAAGGTGGCGGGGTCCTGGGGGTCGGGGACGTCGTCGGGGTCCCAGCCGAAGGCGGCGAACTCCCGCCGCCGGCCCTCGCTCACCGCCCGCCCCAGCTCGGCGTCGCCGTGGTCGGTGAAGTACTGGAACGGGGTCGACGCCCCCCACTCCTCCCCCTGGAACAGCATGGGCACGAACGGCGAGCACAGGACGAGGGCGGCGGCGATCTTGAGCTGGCCCGTGCTCGTCAGCGCGCTCGACCGCTCGCCGGCCGCCCGGTTGCCCACCTGGTCGTGGTTCTGGAGGTAGCCGAAGAAGGTGGTGAGGGGGAGCCCGGTCGGCGGGCGGCCGTGGCGGCGGCGGCGGTACCGGGAGTGACAGCCGTCGTACACCCAGGCCTGGCGCAGGGCCTTGGCCAGTTGGGCGAGCGAGCCGAAGTCGGCGTAGTAGCCGTCTCTCTCCCCGGTGAGCACCGCGTGCAGGGCATGGTGGAAGTCGTCGCTCCACTGGGCGTCGCACCCGTACCCGCCCAGCTCGACCGGGCGGACCACCCGGGGGTCGTTGAGGTCGATCTCGGCCACGACCCAGGCGGGGCGCCCGAGGCCCTCGGCCAGGCCGTGGACCGTGGCCGCGATCTCCTCGACGATGTGGGTCGCCGAGGTGTCGACGATGGCGTGGACGGCGTCGAGGCGGAGCCCGTCCACGTGGTAGTCGCGCACCCACATGCACGCGTTGTCCACCACGAACGCCCGCACCGGGTCGCTGTCCGGGCCGTCGAAGTTCACCGCCTCGCCCCACGGGGTGGCGTAGCGGTCGGTGAAGTAGGGGGCGAACTCCCGCAGGTAGTTCCCGTCCGGCCCGAGGTGGTTGTAGACGACGTCGAGGATCACCGCCAGCCCGCGGCGGTGGCAGGCGTCGACCAGGCGCTTGAACCCCTCGGGGCCGCCGTAGGCCGAGTGCGGCGCCCACAGGCCGACGCCGTCGTAGCCCCATCCCCGGCGCCCAGGGAACTCGGCGACGGGCATGACCTCGACCACGCCGACGCCCAGCTCGACCAGGTGGTCGAGGCGGGCGGCGGCGCCGTCGAAGGTCCCTTCGGGCGAGAACGTGCCCACGTGCAGCTCGTAGACGACGCTCTCGGCGAGCGGGGGCGGCACCCACCCGTGGTCGGTCCACCCGAAGGCGGCGTGATCGACGAGGCGGGAGGGCCCGTGCACGCCGGACGGCTGCCAAAGGGACCGGGGATCGGGCCGCGGCGGTCCACCGTCGAGGGAGAAGGCGTAGTCGCTGTCGGCGTCGACCTCGACATCCGACCGGAACATCCCCCCCTCGTCCGGGCCCGCCATGGCGACCCGCCGC
>DATACM010000218.1:0-2212 GCA_036259055.1 Acidimicrobiales bacterium
CCAACAGCCCGGTGTCCTTCGCCGGGGGCGGTGGGGTGCAGCGGTTCGCCATCTTCGACCCCCAGGCCGCCGGCCAGACCACCGTCGCCATCACCCAGCCCCCAGGGTTCTCCAAGCCGGCCAATGTGACCAGCGCCATCACCGCCACCGTCACGCAGTGATGCCCCGCTGAAAAGGCCAGGCCCACGGCCCTGAACCCCGCCCCGCCGGGCGTCGGCGGACTGCTTAACATGCCCGCCGTGCGGCGCCGGGCAGCCTTCCTCGCTCTGGCCTTCCTGGCCGCCACGTCGGGCGCCTGCTCCGCCAAGGGGTCGAGGCCCCCGCCCGCGTCACCGGAGCCCCCGCCCGCCCCCATCGCCTGGGACGTCACCGTCGGCGAGGTGCACGCCGTCCGCCCACCGGCCCCCGGCCTGCCCGACGACGTGCGGGCCAAGGTGACGGCGACGCTCGAGCGTTACCTGGCCGACGCCGTCGTCGGCCCGTTGCGCTCCGGGCAGCCGGCGGCCGACCTGGGTCCGGTGTTCACCGCAGCCGCCCTCGCTCGGCTGAACGGTCCCGATCGGGCTGCACTCGTGGACGAGGGGCTGCCCCGAGCCGCCCGTCTCCGGTCGGAGGCGGCCACCGCCCGACTCGGGGCCCTGGCCGGCGCCGACCAGGCGGTGACGGTGGTCACCGCCGCCGTCACCCTGCGTCTGCACACCGGCGGCGCCGAGTCGGTGGCCATCGTCCGCACCGGCGATCTGGTGCTCGTCCCGGACGGCGACGCCTGGAAGGTGGACGGCTACGACATCCGCACGGCGCGCGACAGCGCCGACGGCGGAGGGACGACGACGACGGCCCGAGGATGAGAGTCCGGGGCGCTCCGGTCGCGGCGGTGGTGACGGTGGTGATGGGGGCCGCGCTCGTCGGGCTGCGCCCGGCGCGGGCCGCCTTCACGATCCACAAGGTCGACACCGCCCGCTTCACCGTCGCCTCTGACAGGCCGGTCTTCATCCTGGTCATGGGGAACGACGGCCGTCCCGGCGACACCATCACCCGGGGCGACGCCCTCCATCTCATCGGCGTCAACCCAGGCCAGGGGAAGGCCACCATTCTCGACATCCCGAGGGACACCTACGTGAACATCCCCGGTCGCGGTCGCGACAAGATCAACGCCGCCCACGCCAGCGGGGGCGCCGCGCTTCAAGCCCGGGCGGTGGGGGCCCTCGTCGGCGTGGACGTCCCGTTCGTGGTCGACACCGACTTCCAGGGGTTCATGGGAATGGTCGACGAGATGGGCGGCGTCGACGTCGACGTGCCCTTCCCTATGAACGACCGCTTCTCCGGCGCGTTCTTCCCCGCCGGTCGCGTGCACATGGACGGCTTTGGCGCGCTGGCCTTCGCCCGCAACCGCAACATCGCCGGCGGCGACTTCCGCCGGACCGAGAACCAGGGACTGCTCATCCTCGCCGGCCTGGCCAAGCTGCGGGCGGAGAACCCGGGTGGGCTCGACCTGTTGAGGCACGTGTCGGTCTTGGCTCGTCACGCCCGCCTCGAGGGCGCGAGCCTGCCCGACGTGTACCGCCTGGCGCGCCTGGCCGTCTCCCTCGACCCTCAGAACGTGCGCCACGTCGTGATGCCCGGAGCGGCCGGACGGGCCGGCGCGGCGTCAGTGGTGTTCGTGGGCGCCGGAGCCGACGCCCTCTTCGCCGACCTGCGCGACGACGCCGTGCTCCAGGCGCACTGAGGCCCTGTGCCTTGGCCTCCATGCGCCGCTCGAGGTACTCGGGGAACGCCTCGGGCCATGGGAGCCAGGCCTTCCCCAGCTCATCGAACCTCCAGCGATGCGTTGGTGTGATGCACGCCATCGTCGGCGGGACACCACGTCGTCCACGTGCCGCCCGGGCTGCGAATGGACCAGTGCTCGTCCCCGTGCGAACGGCCGGCCACGGTGATCCACTTCCCGCCGATCAGTTCTTGGAGCACCTCGTTGCGCTGGATGATCTCGTCGGTGCGCTCGAGGGGCGCCTGGACGACCGCGAGCAGTCGCAGCGGTTCATGCATGCGCCGCTCTCCAACGCCCACCGCCTGCGCGGGGAGGCCGACCTGGAGGTCGCCGCCCTCGCCGAGGACGACGCCGATGCCGCCCACCGGGTTGTGCAGCGTCTTGTCTCCCGCGCCGAACTGGTCGGGGTCGACCGACGAGAAGTAGTACTGAGCGGAGATCCACTGG
>DATACM010000219.1:0-2998 GCA_036259055.1 Acidimicrobiales bacterium
CGAACCCTCCGCTTGATGTCGGGGCAGTCGAGATCGGGAGGCACAGGGGGAATGCAGTCGTCGGGATAGGCCCCATGGCACGCACCGCTGGACGGAGCGAGCGCCTGGGTGGGGGGCGGCGACTCCGCAACGGGACCTGAGCTCGCGCACGCGGACCACAACCCCCTGCCCGCCGCCTTGGCGTCGCGCTCGGCGGATCGAAGCCGCCCTGCGTGATTGGCGTCTTCTCGTGCGAACTGCTCGTACCATTCGGCGGCTCCCTCGCCGACGAGCCGTTCGTTGACGCTCTGCCGACCCACTGATACCTCGGCCACGGTGCGGCCATAACGATCCCGCTCCGGACCATTCGACGGCCTCCGCAACGTGACTGTCCTGCCCTCCACAAGTGCCCGTAGTGCGCTGGTGGACTCAGGCCCGTAGCACTCGTCGGTCTCGGGGGCGTCGACCTGGGCGAGGCGCACGCGCGCCCATCGGCGAGCGTGAGGGTGTCGCCGTCGAGGACGGACCAAACAGCTGTCGGTGTACAACCGGATGTGTAGCTCCGCGTACAACTCGACGTGTCGTTCGACGTACAGCCTGACGTGTAGGTCAGCCCTGGCGGGATCCACCAACTGACCGAGGGTGGTGGTCATCCTCCGGCGTGAAGGGACGAACCAACACGCACGGAGGATGACAACCCCATGTTGCTCTCCACGGAGGAGTGGATGGATCTACGCGCCTATCGCGCCCTGCGGGAGGCCGGTGCAACCTGGGCGGAGATCGCCCGGGAGACCGGTCACGACTGGCGGACGGTGAAGAAGTACGTGTCGCCCGACGCCCCCGACCGACCGCCGGCGGTGAGTGCCTGCCGGCCGAGCAGGAAGAAGATAATCGAGCCCTACACGCCGCTCATCGACGACATGCTGGCCAAGAACCGTCGCCTTCAGGCCACGACAATCCACCAGCGGCTGCGCGACGAGCACGGCTTCGCCGGCTCCTACCAACGGGTGAAGGTCTATGTGGCCGAGGCCCGAGAGCGGCTGTGGCCCGAACCCCCGGACCTGCACCGCCGCTTCGAGGTCCTCCCCGGCGCTCAGGCTCAGGTGGACTGGGGGGACGAGGGCTTCGTGGACGGCCCCGACGGACCCCTGCACGTGTGGAGCTTCCACATGACGCTGTCCTACAGCCGCGACCCCTTCTGCTGCTTCGTCACCTCCCAGGACCTCCTGACCTTCTGGGACTGCCACCGGCGGGCCTTCGCCCACTTCGGCGGGGTGCCCGCCACGATCGTCTATGACCGGACCAAGACCGTGGTGCGCAAGCATGTGCGGCGCAACCAGGAGGTGCCCCTGCACCCCGAGGCCATCGCCTTCGCCGCCCACTATGGGTTCCGCATCGTCGTCGCGCCGGCCCGCCGGCCGGAGTTCAAGGGTCGGGTCGAGCGCCAGGTGTCGATCGTGCGCCACGGCGTGCTGGACGGAAGGACCTTCGCCTCGCCCCAGGAGATGGACGACGCCTTCCACACCTGGCTGCCCGCCCGCCGGACGCAGGTGCATCGCACCCACGGCGAGGTGATCGGCGAGCGGGCCGAGCGGGACCGTGCCGCCCTGGCTCCTGTTCCCGAGCGGCCCTACGTCGTCTGTGACCGCCACCTGCGGCGGGTGGGCAAGGACTGCCTGGTCAGCTTCGAGGCCAGCGTGTACTCGGTGCCCTGGCGGGCGGTGCGCCGGCGCATGGGGGTCGAGTGCCGGGTCACCCACGACAGCGTGGCCATCTGGACCGTCGGCCCCGAGCCCGAGCTGTTGGCCACCCACGCCCGGGCCCGGCGCAAGGGCTCGTGGGTGGTCGACCCCACCCACTGGGACGGCCTGCCCTGGGCCCCGGGAGCGGCCGAGCTCCCGCCCTGTGAGGCCGTGGGGCCCGAGGAGCTCGATCCCGTGCTGGCCCGCATCCCCAAGGCCGCCACCCCGGTGGCCCGCCGGGACCTCGCCACCTACGACGCGGTGGGGAGGGTGGCGTGAGCGCGCTGCTGACCACCCGCATCCGCGAGGCCGCCAACCGGCTGCACCTGGGCAACCTGGGAGAGAACCTCGAGGCCCTGGTCGCCCGAGCCGAGGCTTCGACGATGGGCTATCTGGAGTTCTTGGACCTCGTCCTCGAGGAGGAGACGGGTGTCCGAGAGGGGCGGCGGTTCCGCAACGCCCTCAAGCTCTCCGGGCTGCCCCACCACAAGACCCTGGATGAGTTCGACTTCGCCTTTCAGCCCGACCTCGATGCCCGCAAGGTCAAGGACCTGGCCACCCTCGGCTTCGTGGAGGCCCGGGCCAACGTCGCCTTCCTCGGCCCGCCGGGGGTGGGCAAGACGATGCTGGCCGTGGGCCTGGCCATCGCTGCCTGCCAGGCCGGGTTCTCCATCTACTTCACCACTCTCGACGACATGGTCCGCCAGCTGGCCCAGGCCGAGACCACCGGGCGCTTCGCCAAGAAGCTGCAGACCTACCTCAAGCCGTCGGTGTTGGTCCTCGACGAGGTTGGCTATCTCCCGCTGTCGCGGCCGGAGGCCAACATGGTCTTCCAGCTCATCAGCCGCCGCTACGAGCGGGGCAGCGTGATCTGCACCTCCAACAAGGCCTTCGGGGAGTGGGGGTCAGTCTTCGGCGACGACGTGCTGGCGGCCGCCATCTTGGACCGCCTGCTGCATCACTGCGAGGTGATCTCCATCAACGGGCCGTCCTACCGGCTCAAGGACCACCTCGACCTGACCAAGGGAGGTGGGCCCCTGGAGTGATCGTCACCCGCCGCGACCTACACGTCCTCGTGTACGCGCCGCGACATTTCCACTTGACCGCCGACAGACGCCGAGACCGGCGCGGCCGTGCACGCCCGGCTGCGACGCGGGAAGGCGGGCGCCTCCACCGGCATCTCGACGTTCGTGACCGAGGCCCTGCGGGCGGTGCCCGACGGCGTGAGGGTGCGGGCCCGGTTCGACTCGGGCTTCTACTCGGGGACGCTGCTGGCT
>DATACM010000220.1:0-2056 GCA_036259055.1 Acidimicrobiales bacterium
CCGGACGCTTGCCGACCCGTACGTGGGGAAGGTCTCGTTCCTCAAGGTGCTCTCGGGCACCATTCGGCCGGACACCACGCTCACCAACCCGCGCACGCACACCGACGAGAGGCTGCACGGGCTGTTCACCATGCGGGGCAAGGACCAGGACACCCTCCCGGAGCTACCTGCCGGCGACATCGGCGCGGTGGCCAAGCTGGGCGCCACGGCCACGGGCGACACCCTCGCCCCGAAGGGCACCCCGGTCGTGCTGGAGCCCCCCGAGCTCCCCGAGCCGGCGCTGTCGATCGCCGTGCGGCCCAAGTCCAAGGGCGACGAGGACAAGCTCATGACCGGCCTGCACCGCCTCCAGGAGGAGGACCAGGCCCTGCACGTGCGCCGCGACGACGAGACACACCAGACCCTCCTGTCGGGCATGGGCGAGACCCACCTGGCCATGGTCACCGAGCGGCTGGCCCGCAAGTTCGGCGTCGAGGTCGAGATCGAGGACGTGCGCGTCGCCTACCGGGAGACGATCACGCGCAGCGCCGAGGCCGAGGGGAAGTACAAGAAGCAGACCGGGGGCCACGGGCAGTTCGGCGTGGCCTTCCTGCAGATCGAGCCCCTCCCCCGGGGCGGCGGCTTCGAGTTCGTCGACAAGATCGTCGGCGGGGCCATCCCCCGCCAGTTCATCCCCGCGGTCGAGAAGGGCGTCATGGAGACCATGGCCCAGGGCGGCCACTACGGCTACCCCGTCGTCGACGTGCGGGTCACCCTCTTCGACGGCAAGTACCACCCGGTCGACTCCTCCGAGATGAGCTTCAAGATGGCCGGCTCCCTGGGCTTCAAGGAGGCCATGGCCAAGGCCGGCCCGGTGATGCTCGAGCCCATCTCGCTGCTGGAGGTCACCGTGCCCTCGCAGTACCAGGGCGACATCATGGGCGACCTCAACTCGCGGCGGGGGCGGGTCCAGGGCACCGAGGCGGTGGGCGACGGCGAGCAGATGATCACCGCCCTCGTGCCCACGTCGGAGATCCTGCGCTACGCCATCGACCTGCGCTCGATCACCGGCGGCCGGGGCCGGTTCTCGGTCCGCCACGACCACTACGACCTCCTGCCCGCCCACCTCGTCGACAAGGTGGCGAAGAAGGAATGAGCTGCCCCGAGTGCGGGCTCGAGTACGAGGAGATGCCCGCCGCCGACGCCATCGCCGCCATCCGCGGCTTCGGCCGACGCTACCGGGCACCCCTCACCCGGCTCCTCCCCGGCGAGGACGACACCGTCCTGCGCCAGCGCCCCGGCCCCGACGTGTGGTCGGCCCTCGAGTACGCCGCCCACGTCCGTGACGTCTTCGGGTTCTACGAGGCGTGGGTGCGCCAGATCCTCGCCTCCGACCGTCCCGAGCTGAGAGGCCCCGACCCCGACGAGATGGCCCGCGAGGCCCGCTACAACGAGCAGGACCCCGGTGGCGTGGCCGAGGGCGTCGAGGTCCGGGCCGACGCCCTCGCCGCCACGTTGGCGCGGGTGCCCGACGACGGCTGGGACCGGGTCGGCATCCGCCGGGGCGAGGAGCGCAGCGTCCTGTTCACCGCCCGCCGGGCCGTGCACGAGGGCAACCACCACCTCCTCGACATCGGGCGCACGCTGCGGGCGGTGCGCTCGGGCGCGGGCCAGAGCTCGGCGGGCTGAGATGCCGGGGTGGGTCTGCCCCCAGTGCGGCCTCGACTACGACACCATCAAGCCCCTCGACGCCATCGCCGCGGTGCGGTCGTTCCCGCGCCGCTACCGCGCCGCCCTCACCACCTTCGGCCGTGACGAGGACGCCGACTCGATCCTCCGCCGCCGGCCCGCCCCCGACGTGTGGTCGGCGGTGGAGTACGCGGCCCACGTCGCCGACGTGATCGACGACGTCGCCCCGGCGATCCGCCGCATCGCCATCGAGGAGCGACCGTCCTTCCCGCCTTCGTGGGACCCCGACGAGCGGGCCGTCTCCGGTGCCTTCGGCGAGCGGCCCCCCTACAACGAGCGGCCGCTCCCGCAGGTCCTCTCCGATCTCGAGACCGCGTGCGCCGACCTG
>DATACM010000221.1:0-2400 GCA_036259055.1 Acidimicrobiales bacterium
AGCTGCAGGGAGATGGCGGCCCGCAGCCGGGCGTTGTCGAGTTCGGGTATGGCGGCCCCGGCTGCTGCCTCGACCAGCTCCCGGTCGGTCCGTGTCCGGTCGACGTCGATCCGAGCCACGGGAGCCTCTCCCCGACGCACCTCCACTGCGTCCGCTGAGGGGTTCGACGCCCGGCCGTCGGCCAGCACCCACTGGCCCCGCTCCTCGACCCAGTAGGAGACGCGGACGCTCGGGTCGCCCAAGGCCTCTCGCAGCACGTCCTCTATGGACCGGGACGACGTCGGCTCGGCCAGGCGACGCTGAACGACACGGACGGCTTCGAAACGGCGCCGGTTGAAGCGGCGGTCGAGGGCGTCCTGGATCACTCGGCGGGCGGGCGAGAACACGCTCACGGCGCCGAGCGTCGCCAGCACGGTGGCCAGGGACGATGACTCGTCGAACCGGGCGAGGGCACGGCCCGCCATGGTCACCACGGAGACGTAGGTGATGGCGACAACCGCGGTGAGCAGAGCGTAGGTGAGCGTGCGGCTGAGGATGCGGTCGACCTCGTAGAGGTGGTACTGGGTGATGGCCAGGCCCGCGGCGGCGGGGACGAGCACGATGAAGCCTGCGGTGGCGAGGAGCAGTGGCGTCGACTGGTCGGTGTAAGCGGCGACGAAGGCGGCGGGCACGAACAGGGGCAGCGGGACGGCGGCCAGGTACATCCACTGGAGCTGCCTTCGCTCGAGGCCCTCGGCGCGGCGGAACCGGACGACCACCGAGATGCCGGCGGCGATGAGGCCGAGGCCGACTATGAGGACGACGACCCCGACCACGGGGCCCAGGAACGGCACGCCGATCGGGTTGGTCGTCTGGTCCAGCGGGGGGTCGAACGGGCCGCGACGGAAGATCCCGCCGACGAATCCGACAACTCCTGCTCCGGCGGTCACCTGTGCGACGCGCCCCCACCGTCGAGACAGCGGACGGCCGGTGGGCGTCAGATGGAGCGCCAGCGCAACGAGGGCGAGCCAGGGCAGGAAAAGGATGTCGGCCAGGCCGGCGAGGGCAGCGGCGCCGGGAAGGCTTCCCGGTCGGGCCACCGCCCCGTTCAGCACATAGGCCTCGACCGGACCGACCAGGGCGATGAAGGCGCTGAGGGCGAGGAAGATCCAGCCCACCGGGTGTTCGGGGCGTCGGCGGACCACCGCCCCCCCGACGACGAGGGCAATAACGATGGCCAGCCCCAGCACCAAGATCGCCGTCGCGCTTCCGGCGAGGTCGGCACGCCCGGCGTCTCGCAGGTGCTCCTCGCCGACGAAGGCACAGGCTAGGGCGACGACGTTCCACCCGCAGACCGCGGCGCTCACCCTTCGACCGAGCCGCACCCGGTCGCCCCGTGTCATCGCTCCATCGTCTCAGCTGCCGGGCCGCCCCGCCTCGGGGCTAACCCTGAACGACAGTCCCTGGCTGGCCCCGATGCGGTGACCGCTTCGCCGGAGGACGCTGCACACATCCGGGTCGAAGAGACCCGCAAGAAAGGGGAACCCATGACAACGTCCAATAACCATCGAACGACGGCCATCGTCGGCACGGCCTTCGCCGCCCTCTTCGTCGGGGCGTTCGCCACCGGCGGGGAGCCGCCGGAGGAAACCGCTCCTGCGGCCGACGTCATCGCCTACTACAGCGAGCACGCCTCCCAGCTCCGGCTGACGGGGTTCGTGATGGTCGCCGCCGCGGTGCTCCTGCTGTTCTTCGCCGGGGGACTGCGTGACGCGCTGTCCCGCAACGGGGACGATCGCCTATCAACCGTCGCCTACGGCGGCGCAGTGGCCTACGCCGTGAGCCTCGGTGTAATGGTCGTCTCGGCACTGGCGCTCGTGGCCGCTGCCGATTTGGGCAACGCCGACGCCGTGACGGCGCTCAACGTGCTGGACAACAAGATGTTCCCGCTCTTCATGGTCGGGCTCTCGGCCACGATGCTGGCGACGGGTCTGCGGGCCTTGGAGGTCCCCGTTCTCCCGCGGTGGCTGGCGTGGCTCTCGACCGTGCTCGGGATCGCGGCCGTGGCCGGACCCGGTGGGTACGCTGCCTTCTTCGCCTTCCCGTTCTGGGTCGTGGCCGTCGGCGTCTCCCTGGCCCGGCGCCAGGTGCCGTCTGCAGGGACGCACGACTCCGCCGTGCTGGGCGCTGCTGGGCACGACCGAGACGCACGGGGGGTTCGATGAAACGAATCATGGCGGCCGCGCTGCTGACCCTGGCCTTCAACGTGCCCCCGGCCATGGCGACCAGCCCCAGGACCGAGGGCCTGCCCGACGAGCTCGCCCGGGTCCGCCAACAGCTGCTTCTTTCCGAGGACCTGCTCACCTGTGCTCCCGTGGGCACGCCAGCGCATGGACGGGCGGCGGCCGCGTACGACCGCCT
>DATACM010000222.1:0-3664 GCA_036259055.1 Acidimicrobiales bacterium
CCGGAGCCCTCGTGGCCGAGGACCACCGGCGGGGTGAGGTTGAACGCCTGCGCCGAGGGCGTCCACTCGTAGAGCTCCCGGTCGGTGCCGCACAGCGAGGCGGCGGCCACCTCGAGCAGCACCTGCCCCGGGCCGGCGACGGGCTCGGCCCAGTCCTCGCGGACCTGGATGCCGCGCTCGGCTGCGTGCTTGACGACGGCCTTCATGGTGTCCTCCTGATCGATCGGTGGGGGTTCCGCGCGGCTCAGACGAGGCCGGCGAAGCGGCGGAAGAGGTCGGGGGGGCCGACCTGACCGCCCTTGAGGAGCACGCGGCAGCCGGCGACGGCCGCCGCGTCATCGGTGGTGCAGATGGGTCCGGCGGTGACGAACTGCTCGCTGACCCGCAACTCGCCGACCCCCATGGCCAGCAGGGCGTGGCTGGAGGTGTCGCCGCCGCAGACGACGACGTCCCGGGTCAGTCCACGGCGGGCCAGGTCGCCGGCGAGCCGGCCGATGGTCCCGCCCACCGCGGCGGCGGTGGGGGAGCCGGCGCTCAGCCGGGGGTCGTCGGGACCCCGCGTGGTGTGGGCGACGACGTTCCGGCCGGCCCGGAGTGCCGCCTCGACGGCGGCCGACCACGGCCTCCCCGAGACGTCGCCGGCGAAGTCCCCGGCCGGGATCGGGACGTCGACCCAGCCGTGCCCGACCGCGTCGGCGATCTGGCCGGCGGTCGTGGTGGACGCGGACGCCGACACGACGAGCGTCGGGCCACGGGAGGCGGTGGGGGCCGGCGGCCTGCGGGGGGCGCCGCCACGGAGGCGGGCCAGCGCGGCCATGATGCCCCCGGAACCGACGACGAGCGCCGGTCCGGCGGGACGAGCGTCCCGGAGCAGGGCCTTGGCGACGGTGTCCATCTGCGGCTCGTCGACGGCGTCCACGACGAAGGCCTCGGTGCCGGCCGCCTCGCGCAGTTGCGCCCACCGGTCGTCGAAGGTGCCGTCGGCGTGGGCGGGCAGGTGCAGGCCCGGGACGGGGCGCCGGCTCGCCAGCTGTTCGGCCAGGACCAGCCGCAGGTCGGCCTCGTGCATCGGCGTGGACGGGTGGCGGGCCATCACGGGGTGCCGGTCGAGCCGGTACACCTCGCCTGCGTAGGCGCCGAAGTGCTGGCTGAAGGCGGTGTAGCGACCGAAGCCGGGCTGCGCGGGGACGACGGGCACCGGTCCGTGTCCGGGGAACCGCTCGTGCAGGAGCTCGATCCCCCGCCCGATGCTGCCGACGGTGGGCGAGGAGTCGAACGTGGAGCAGACCTTGTAGAGCAGCACGGACAGGTCCAGGGACGCCAGCGGGGCGAGGCCGGACCGCACCGCCTCGTCGAGTGCGTCGCCGGCCAGCGAGCGGGCCGGTCCGGCGATGCCCACGACGTCGGCGTCGTCCGGCGTCGACCGTCCGGAGTCGAGGACCAGCATGGCGTCGAGCCCCTGGGCGTGCGCCTGTGCGAGGACGTCGCTGGCGCCGGTCAGGTCGTCGGCGAGGAACCCGATGTCGGCCATCAGGCACCTGCCGGGAACGTCTGCAGCGCGTGTGCGAGGGCGGAGTCGCCACGAGCCGCGTGCGCCGCGGCCGCGTCCGCCAACGGGTTCCCACTCACCGCCGCGGTCCACGCCTGGCGCAGGCTGCGGACACCGGCGGCCGGCCCGTCCGGGTGGCCGGCGATCCCACCGCCGGCCAGCATGAGCAGGTCGGTCGACCCCACCGCCGCGAACGTCGGACCCGGCGTGTGCACGTTCTGCCCGGACGACAGCGTCGGCAGCGGGGCGATCGTGGTCCCCAGCGGCGCCTGCAGGCTGCGGATGTTCGCCGCGACCTGCTCGTCCCGCTCGTAGAACTTGCTGCCCAGCCCGCTGGCGTGGACGTGGTCGGCGCCGGCCAGGCGAGCCAGCTGCTGCCAGACCGTGAAGTCCACCCCCAGGGCGGGGGAGCGCATCGAGGCGGCCAGTCCGGCCCGGTGGCCATGGATGGGCACCTGGGCGAAGCCGCGCAGCCACGCGAGTGCCGGCAGGCCCATGACCGGGACGTTGAGCATCACGCAGTTCCCGCCCGCCTCGACCACCAGGTCATGACGGCGCTGGAGGCCGGCGAGGTCCCCGGTGATGTTGAAGGCGTACATCGTCCGGTGCCCGGTGACCTGCTCGGCGTCCCCGATCTCCTCCAGCGCGACGCGGACGCGGGTCTCCAGGGGGAGGTACGCCGGATCGGTCATCAGCTCGTCGTCCTTGATGAGGTCGATCGAGGCGCGGGCCAGTTCGCGCACCACGCCGCGGAACTCGTCCTCCACCAGGCCGACGTTCGGCTTGACGATCGTGCCGATCAGCACGCCGTCCGGCACGCCCATGAGCTTGCGGGTGCCCGCCACGCCGAAGGCGGGGCCGGGGTGGGCCGCGACGAACTCGTCGGGCAGCTCGATCGACTGCAGCCGGCAGGCGTACAGCTCGACGAGCTCGAAGAGGTTGCCGGCGACCGCGGTGAGCAGGGTCGCGATGTCGGTCCCGATGTTCTCCATCGGGAACTCGACGACGACCTCGGCCGCGGTCACCCGCTCCGGCCGGCGCCTCGACGGCAGGGAGGGCGCGCACTCGCCGAGCTCGCGGATCTCCACGACCTCGGCCGCATGGCGCTCGCGGATCCGGTCGGACTCTCCGGGGACGGCGATGAAGGTCCCGCTGGACTGCTCGCCGGCGAGAGCGGCCGCGGCCCGTGCGACGTCGACGGCCTCGATGTAGTAGGTGCAGCGGATACGGCGGGGGTCACGCATGTCGGGGTCCTCCGATCGGTGCGGGCGGGATGGCGCGGTCACGCGTGGTGGGGTTTCGGCGGGACCACGGGCAGGGGGACGGGCTCGAGAGCTCCCGCCCGCTTCATGACCCAGGCCGCGACGGTGGGGGCCAGCAGGGCCGTGACGAGGACGGCCGTGGCGGCCTGGGCGGACGCGGAGGCGACGAAGGGCGCGAAGTTGGGGTCCGCGGCGGCGACGGCGGCAGGAACGGCCACCGCGTTGCCGGCCGTGGTGCCGGCCGCGAAGCCGATGCCGCTCTCGCGGCCCCGGCGGAGCAGGAACCGGTAGCCGAGGTAGGTGAGCCCGCCGGTGAGGACGACGACGCCGACACCCAGGACGGCACCGGCGGCACCCCCGGTGAGGACGGTCCGCAGGTCGATGCCGGTGCCCACCGCGAAGGACATGAACGGGATGACGACGTTCGGGACGGCGTCCAGGACCTTGGTCCACTCGCGGTCCACCGCGCCGATGAACAGGCCGATGAGGAAGGGCACCAGCGCGGCGACCAGCGCCAGGAGGGGGATGTCGGCCAGGCCCGAGGCGCCCAGGAACACGAGGGCGAGGAAGGGGCCGTCGTCGAAGGCGCTGGCGACGTAGGCGCCGCGGTCCCGTTCGTCCCCGTACTCGCCGGCGAAGGCGAGCCACATGGCGCCGTTGCTGTTCCCGAAGATGGCGATCAGCCCGAGGATCGAGACGCCGAGGATCCCGTCGACGCCGACCGTGAGTCCGAGGACCACGCACAGCGTGATGGGGATGAGGGTCTTGGCGAGGAGGACGACCAGCGTCGTCCCGGCGGCGCCCTTGCCGTTGTGCGTGCCGGTGATGGACGCCCCGGTGGCCAGGACCAGCA
>DATACM010000223.1:0-7955 GCA_036259055.1 Acidimicrobiales bacterium
GGCGCCGCCCGGTTGGCGCGAGTGGAGACATGACGATGCGTGGTTCGCCTTCCATAGTCTTCGGCCGGGGCCACCGGTGGGTGACCTCGGGACTGGTCGCCCTCGCCGCGGTCGTCCTGGTCGTGATCGGCCTGGGCCCCCACACCGGCCGTTATCGGACCGCCACCGTGCTCACCGGCAGCATGCGGCCGACGGTGCCGGAGGGCTCGGTCGTGTTCGTCACCCCGCTGGCCGCCCGCGACCTCCGGGTGGGCGACGTGATCATGTACCAGATCCCAGTGGACGACCGCCGCGTGGTGGCCCACCGGGTGGTCGAGGTCCTCGAGGGCGGTGACCAACCGGTGGTCCGCACCAAGGGTGACGCCAACGACCAAGCCGATGCCTGGGTGGCGCGCTTGGACGGCGGCCCGCTGTGGGAGGTGCGGGGAGCGGTCCCCAAGGTCGGGCACGTCCTGCATGCCCTCCGCCAGCCGGTCGTGCGTCAGCTGTGCGTCGTCGCACTCCCCCTGCTCCTGTGCGTGATCTGGCTGGGCGAGATCTGGCTCCCCCGGCGGCCCCGGACGGCGACCGCCCCTCGGCCCGGCCCCACGGACGCGGGCCCCGTCGCCGGCTAGGAAGGATGGTCCGCTCCCGCCTCCGTCGGCGACTCCTCGCGGCCGCTGCCATGACCCTGGTCGCGGTGGTGGGCCCTGCGGTCGCGGCCTGGGGCAGCTTCTCCACCTCGGCCAAGGCGGCGCACACGCTGTCGTCGCACACCTTGCAGCCGGCGTCGAACCTGTCCGTCACCACCGGCTGCTCGCTGCTCGTTCTGGGCCCGGAGGCCCACCTCACGTGGACGGCGACACCGTCCACGTTCGCCACCGGCTACAAGGTGGAGCGCTGGAGGGGATCGACCCTGGAGGCGACGGCCACGGTGACGCCGCGAACGACGACCAGCCTCACGCAGACGGGGCTGCAGTCGGGAACGACCTACACGTGGCGGGTCTACGCCTACTACCTGGCGTGGACGTCGACGGTCATCTCGGCCACCAAGAGCACGCCCGGCCTCTGTCTGTGAGCTCTTGGTCGACAATGGGGCGATGCCCCTGCCCGGCCACCCGTTCATCGCACCGATGCTCGCCACCGCCGCCGATCACCTGCCGCCCGACGACTCGGCCTGGGCCTACGAGTTCAAGTGGGACGGGGTACGAGCCCTCGTGTTCGTCGACGGCGGCGGCGTCTGCGTCCAGGGGCGCCGCCAGGTCGACGTCACCGACCGCTACCCCGAGCTGGCCGGCATCGCCGAGGGCCTGGGCGGGCGCTCGGCCATCCTCGACGGCGAGGTGGTGGCCGTCGACGACCGGGGCCGCCCGAGCTTCCAGCTCCTGCAGCAGCGCATGCACGTGGCTTCGGCCGCCGACGCCCGCCGCAGGATGAACCAGGTGCCGGTGGCGTGGCTCGGCTTCGACGTCCTCGCCCTGGACGGGAACCCGACGCTCGACCTCCCCTACTCGGAGCGCCGGGCGCTCCTGGACGGCCTGGAGTTGGCCGGCCCCCGCTGGCAGGTGCCGCCGTCCCACGTGGGCGACGGCCCGAGCGTGCTGGAGGCGAGCCGGGCCGCCGGGCTGGAGGGCGTCGTGGCCAAACGCCTCGACAGCCGCTACGAGCCGGGCCGGCGCTCGCGCTGCTGGCTGAAGCTCAAGAACCACCGGCGCCAGGAGTTCGTCGTCGGAGGCTGGACGGCGGGCGAGGGGTCGAGGTCCGACCGGTTCGGCTCGCTGATGGTGGGCGTGTACGAGGGTGACGACCTCGTCTACGCCGGCAACGTCGGCACCGGGTTCACCGAGAAGACGCTCGACGAGCTGTCGACCGCGCTGGCGCCGCTGCGCCGGACGGGGAGTCCCTTCGTGAACACTCCTCGCCTCCCGGGCCGGATGGTCTTCGTGGAGCCCGTGCTCGTGGCCGAGGTCGAGTACAGCGACTGGACCAACGACGGCCGCCTCCGGCACCCGTCGTTCAAGGGCCTGCGGCCCGACAAGGACCCCCGCGAGGTCGTGCGGGAGGAGCCGGCGTGACCCTCGGCCTCAACTGACGTCGATCAGGACCTTGCCGACCACCTTGTCCTCGACGGCGGCGTGGGCGCCCGCCGTCTGCTCGAGCGGGAAGCGGTGGAGGGGGAGGCCGGCGTCGGCGCCCACCCGCAGGGCCCCGGCAGCCACCGCCGCCTCGACGTCGTGGACCGCTTGGAGCTTGGCCCGTTCGGGCACCGTGTAGACGAGCACGAACTGGTAGCGGGCGTTGATCTTCATCGCCCACCGCACGGGGATGGTGAGGTCCCCCTCGCCGCTGGCGTAGACCGCGACCGTGCCGTCGGACGCCACCACCGCCCGGTCGAGCTCGGCGTTGGCAACGGGGGCGACCTCAACGATCAGGTCGACGCCGTCGGGGGCGACCTTCCGTATGTCCTCGGCGGGATCGCCGCTGCGGTAGTCCACGACGTGGTCGGCGCCGGCGGCGGTGGCCAGCTCGGCCTTCTCGGGCGAGCTCACCGTCGTCACGACCGTCGCCCCCGCCCACCTGGCCAGCTCGACGGCGGCGTGCCCGACCACGCCGGCACCTCCCGCCACGAGGACGGTGTGGCCGTCGAGTGACCCCGGCCCGATGGTGTCGGTGCCGTCGGTGCCAACGGTGAGGCAGCGGTGGGCGGTGAGGGCCGGGATGCCGAGGCTCGCCCCCAGGTCGAACGACGCCTCGTCGGGAAGCGGCACCGCTTGGCGCCCGGGGATGGCGACCAGCTCCTGGGCGGTGCCGTCGGCCCGCTCCCACTGTGACTCCCAGAGCCATACCCGCTGGCCCACCCGCGCCTCGTCGACCCCCTCCCCGACGGCCACGACGGTGCCGGCGCCGTCCTGGTTGGGGACCACCTCGGGGAAGTCCAGCGACTCGCCCGGGCTCTTGCCCCGGCGGTTCTTCCAGTCGGTGGGGTTGACGCCCGACACCGCCACCCTGACCAGGACCTCGCCGGGACCGGGCTCGGGGTCGGGCCGGTCGACGAGCTGCAGCACCTCCGGACCACCGGTCTTGGTGTACACGACGGCTTTCATCGCCAACCGACGGTAGCTTCGTGTGCAGGAGGTGAGCGGTGCCCCGACCCATCTGGAGCGGCGCCATCAGCTTCGGGCTGGTGAACGTGCCGGTGAAGCTCTTCAGCGCGGTGTCGCCCAAGGACGTGCGCTTCCACCAGATCGACGCCAAGTCGAACTCGCGCATCCGCCAGAAGCGGGTGTCGGCGGCGACCGGCGAGGAGGTGCCGTTCGAGCAGATCGTGAAGGGCTACGAGCTCGGTCCCGACACCTACGTGACGATCAGCCCCGAGGAGCTCGAGGCGCTCGATCCCAAGGCCACCAAGACGATCGACATCGAGGACTTCGTCGACCTCGACATGATCGACCCCATCTTCTACGAGCGCCCCTACTACCTCGTGCCCGACAAGGGGGGCACCAAGGCCTACGCCCTGCTCCGGGAGGCGATGCGGGAGACCAACAAGGTGGGCATCGCCCGGGTCGTGCTGCGCACCAAGCAGTACCTGGCGGCGATCCGCCCGAAGGGCGACGTGCTCGTCCTGGAGACGATGCTGTTCCCCGACGAGGTGGTGCCCGACGACGAGCTCGACGTGCCCCGCGACGAGGTCGAGGTCTCCGACCGGGAGCAGAAGATGGCCCGCCAGCTCATCGACTCGCTGTCGAGCGAGTTCGAGCCGGACAAGTACCACGACGAGTACCGCGAGAGGGTGCTCGAGCTCATCGAGCAGAAGGCGTCGGGCCAGGAGATCGTCGTCGAGGAGCCCACCGAGGAGCCGACCAAGGTGGTCGACCTCATGGCCGCCCTCGAGGCCAGCCTGGCGGCGGTGAAGAAGGACAAGGGCGAGTAGTGAGCTCGGCCTCCCTCGAGGTCACCGTCGAGGGACGGCAGCTCAAGCTGTCCAACATGGACAAGGTGCTCTACCCGGCGGTGGGGTTCACCAAGGGCCAGGTCGTCGACTACTACACGCGGGTCGCGCCGGTGCTCCTCCCCCACCTCCGCCGGCGGGCGCTGACCCTCAAGCGCTATCCCAACGGCGTCGACGGACACTCGTTCTACGAGAAGAACTGCCCTTCGCACCGGCCGCCGTGGGTGGAGACGGTGGCGGTCTGGAGCGAGCGCAACCAGGCCGACGTGAACTACTGCCTGGCGAACGACCTGCCGACCCTCGTCTGGGTGGCCAACCTGGCGTCGCTCGAGCTGCACACCTCGCTGTCGCACGCCGAGGACGTGGAGCGACCGACCATGCTCGTGTTCGACCTCGACCCCGGGCCGCCGGCGGACATGGTCCAGTGCGCCCAAGTGGGGCTCATGGTGCGGGAGGCGCTCGACGGCCTCGGCCTGGAGTGCTTCCCCAAGACCTCGGGGTCGAAAGGCCTGCAGCTGTACGCGCCGCTGAACTCCCACGTCAGCTACGAGGGCCCCGACGGCACCAAGCCGTTCGCCCATGCCCTCGCCCGCCGGATGGAGGCCGACCATCCTCGGCTGGTGGTGTCGCAGATGGCGAAGGAGGTGCGCAAGGGCAAGGTCTTCATCGACTGGAGCCAGAACGACTCGGCCAAGACGACGGTGTGCGTCTACTCCCTGCGGGCCCGCGAGCGGCCGACGGTGTCGACGCCGCTCACGTGGGAGGAGGTGGAGGCGGTGGCCGAGAAGGAGGACCCCGGCATGGTCGTCTTCGAGGCCGACGACGTGCTGGAACGGGTCGATCGCCACGGCGACCTCTTCGCGCCGGTCGCCGAGATGGAGCAGCCGCTCCCCCCTGTGCCCCAGGTCTAGGGGCGCACCAGCACCAGGGTGGCTTCCGGGACCTCAGGGTGGAAGAAGAGGGTCACCGGCCCGAGCGGCGGGGGCTCGCCCGCCTCGTGGATGACCACGACCTCGGGCCCGGGGTCGGGGTCGAGGACCTCCCGGAACCCCAGCGCCAGCCCGGTGGCGATGGCGGCACCGATGGCGCCCCGGCGGAGCCGGCCGACCGGTTGGGCGCGCCCCGCGTCCGCATACGGGTCGGGACGGGACTCGGGGCGGCGGACGGACGGCTCGGTGATCCCAAGAATCTACGCCCGTCGCCGGCGTTCCCCAGTCGCCCAGTGACCACTTCGCCGATCAGTTCGGCCAGGTGGCTCCCACCGTCAGCGCAGCCGGACGCTGCCGTCCGCCTCCAGCGTCCACCCGGGGTTGTGGGCGACCTCCCAGGGATGGCCGTCGGGGTCGACGAAGATCCCCGAGTAACCGCCCCAGAACGTCGGCGCCCCCGGCCGGCCGATGGTCGCCCCCGCCGCCTCGGCGTCGGCCAGGACGGCGTCCACCTCCTCGGGGGAGCGGACGCAGTACGCCAGGGTGACGCCGCCCCACCCCCCGCCGTCCTCCACACAGCTGTCCTCGGCCAGCTTGTCCCGGCCCCACAGGGCGACGATCATGCCGCCCGCCTGGAAGAAGACGACGTCGCCGTCGGGCGACTCTCCCGACCAGCCCAGCGCCTGGTAGAACGCCCACGCCCGGCGGATGTCGGCGACGCCGAGGGTGACGAGAGAGACCCGCTGCTCCACCCGTCCGCTACCAGCCCCTGCCGCCGACGCGACGCCTTTCGAAGCTGGCGCAGTCCGGCGGGCAGCCGCCGGCGACCGACGCGCCTACGGCGCAGCGGGTGAGGACGGGGCCGTCGCTCGTCGTGCGGGTGGAGGCGTGGGCGCAGTCTGCCCGCACGGTGACCTGGACGAGCAGCTGGTCGAAGTCCGCCTCGGTGAGGGGAGGGAGTGCCTGCTCGGCCTCGAGCCGCGCCCGGCGGTTCACCTTCTGTCGCCTCCGCTTGGCCGTGCTCACCGGAACAGCTTGCCCCATCCGTCAGGTGCGGGGTCGGCGGGCCCGGGCGAGCCACTGGTCGACGGGCGCGTGGTCGTCGGTGAGGATCGGGGCGTCACCGGCGAAGGCGGCCGCCGCTTCGCCGGTTGCCACCTGCTCCGCACCGCCTCGGGCCCGGATGGCCCCGGTGATGCCGGCGGCGTCGATCGGCACGTCGCTCGCCACCAGGACGAAGTTGCCCCCCTGCTCTCCCTCGAGGAGAGCCGGAGGGGCGATCACCGCCACGTGCCCGAAGACCCGCTGCAGGGTGGCGACCTCGGCCCGGGCGAAGCGCAGGGGCGGGAGGTCGATCACGTTGAGGACGTACGCACCGCCCGGGCGCAGCCGGGCGCCCACCGCCGCGACGAACTCCACGGTGGTCAGGTGCCAGGGCACCGCGACCCCCCCGAAGGCGTCGCCCAGGACGATGTCGTGGGCAGCCGCCGACAGGTCGTCGATGAGCAGGCGGCCATCGCCCACCCGGACGTCCATGGTCGGTCCCGGCGTCAGGCCGAGCCGCCGGCGCGCCACGTCCACCAGCCCCGGGTCGATCTCGAGGACCACGTTGGTCGAACCGGGACGGACGGCGCTCAGGTAGCGGGGAAGGGTGAACCCTCCGCCGCCGACGTGGACGGCGTCGAGCGCCCCGTCTGGGGCGACGGCGTCGATGACGTCGGCGAACACCTTCGTGTAGCGGAACTCGAGGTACGTGGGGTCGTCGACGTCCACGTAGCTGTGCCGCAGCGTGTCGAGCACCAGCAACCGACCACCCGGGCGCCGATCGTCGGGAACGATCCGGACGCAGTGGTACTTGGTCTCGGTGTCGCACACGTCGCCGGCGGTGGCGCTGGCACCGGTGGCGAGCAGGGCGGCCACCAGGGCGACGACTACGGTGCCCGTGCGGTCGGTGGAGAGCCACACCCACAGGGCCGCCCCGGCGGCCACGAACAGACCGCCCAAGGCCACGACGGAAGCCGTCGTCGGGGCGACGTCGATGAGCACGAACCCGGCCAGGAACGTGCCGATGATCGCACCGGCCGTGCCCAGCGCCGACAGGCGGCCGACGACGCGCCCGGTCACTCTGAGGTCCCGCAGCTGCAGCTTCACGATGGTCGGCGAGACCGCGCTCAGCACGGCGGAAGGGGCGAAGAAGGCGAGGAAGGAGAGCGGCATCACCGACGTCCCGCCCCCCTCGGAGAGCGATCCCCCGAGCAGGCGGACGAGCGGCACGCTGGCCGCCGCCAGCGCCCCCCCGCCCACCATGAGCGGCCCGAGCATCCTCCGGGGGTCGAGCCGATCGGCGGCGTAGCCCCCGATCCAGGTGCCGGCGGCGATGCCCGCCAGCATGGTGCCGATGATGGCGGTGTAGGTCTCGAGGGTCAGGCCGGCGTACGGAGCGAGCAGCCGGACGGCCAGGATCTCGAGGACGAGTACCGCCGCCGAGGTGACGAACACGAGCCCACCGGCCAAGAGGGGCGCCATGGCCCGTCATTCTCGCCGGGCGTCGCCTCCCAGGGCCCGCGCCTCCTTGGCCACCCGGCGCGCCTCCTGCAGCGGGACCGGGGTGCGGGCGGCTTCGGTCGACGCGGCCAGGACGATCTCGGCGGCCACCTCGGGGCCGGTGCGCCACCCGGCGTGGGCGACGATCGGGCGGGCGCCGGTGCTCGTGCACACCCAGAACCCCACGTCCCGACCGTCGAGGCGGATGGGCGTCTTGGCACCACGGCGAAGCTCGGGGAGCGGACCGGTCCCGACGAGCGGCCGGCGGGTGACGCCGACGGTCGGGATCCCGGTCACCGCCCCGACGTGCACGGCGAGGCCCGCCCGTCGGGGATGATCGAGCCCCGTGGCGTCGACGAGAACGACGTCGGGCACGATGTCGAGCGCCTCGACGGCCGCGGCCAGAAGTGGTCCTTCCCGCAGGGCGAGAATCCCGGGGCGGTAGGCGGCCGCCACCCGGTCGGCCACGACGGCCTGGGCGACGACGTCGTCGGCGCGGCGCGGCCGACCGTCGTCGTCACGTCGACCACCATCTGCGGGGCGCACCGGACGAC
>DATACM010000224.1:0-10155 GCA_036259055.1 Acidimicrobiales bacterium
CCCCGCCGCCGCCCCCGCCGCCCGCCGAGCGGGAACCGGTGCTGGCCGGCGCCGGGCGCGGTGGCGGGCGGGCCGCCGCCGGCACGGCGGTGTCCGACCGCACCGAGCAGCTGGAGCAGGTGGAGGTCGAGGAGGCCGTCCAGGTCGACGACGGCTTCCCGATCCACGACTACGACCGGTTGCGGGCGACCGAGATCCTGCCGATCCTCGCCGAGCTCGACGAGGAGCAGCTCGAGGCCGTCCGCCAGCGGGAGCAGGCGGGCAAGAACCGCTTCATGATCCTGAGCCGCATCGACGACGAGCTGCAGTCGCGCCAGGGCGAGGGCTGGGGCGTCGACGACGAGGGCTGGACGGCCGAGGAGGAAGAGGAAGAGGAGGTGACCGCCGCCGCCATCGCCGAGCCGGAGCCCGGGCCGGCGCCCGCCGTCCCCCTGGGCCGCCGGGCCGCCCGGACGGGCGCCTTCCCGATCCCCGACTACGACAACCTGCGGGCGCTGGACGTCCTCGGGCGGCTCAACGACCTGAGCGCCGACGAGCTCGAGGCCGTGCGCGAGCGGGAGCAGGCGGGCGCCCGCCGGGCGATGATCCTGCACCGCATCGACCGCCTCCTGGAAGACGCCGCCCCCGAGGCGGCTGAGCCCGCTGACATCGAGCCCGAGCCGATCGTCGTCCCGTCCGGCCGGGGCGCCCGAGCCCGTGCCGGTGCCGGCGGCCGGGCGGCCAAGGCGCCCGCCACCAAGCGGGCGGCGGGGGCGAAGAAGGCAGCCGCCGGGGCGGCCCGAGGAGCCAAGGCGCCTGGGGCCCGCACCCGGGCGGCGGCGAAGACGGCCGTGCCGGTGAAGAAGGCGACCGTCGCCAAGAAGGGCCTGGCCAAGAAGGCCCCCGCCGCCAAGGCGGGCGCCGCCCGAGGTGGCGGCCGGGCGGCCAAGGCGCCGGCCACCAAGGTGCCCGTCACCAAGAAGGCGGCCCGCACCACCAAGAAGGCCACCAAGCGGCTGTAGCGCCCCGGGGCGCATTGGGTCAGGAAAAGCGCGCGAACTCGCGCTCTGAGCGGCCCGGAACGGGTCTCAGGCGGCGCGACTGACGACCGAGAGCTCGACCGCCGCCACCTCGCCGTCTACGTCGACCTGGTGGACCGGGGCGCCGTGGGGCGGGGCGCCGTCGTCCTCCAGCACCAGCTCGGTGGCCAGGACCTCGTCGGCGATCCAGCGCTGATGGGCGTCCACCGCCGACCGTAGGCGGGGCCCTCCGGCCCACATTCGCAGGGCGATGCGGTCGGTGAGGGCCAGGTCGAGGCGCTTGCGCAGCTCGTTGAGGGCCCGCACCAGCTCCCGGGCCGTCCCTTCGCCCTCCAGGGCGGGGTCGAGCTCGAGGTCGAGGGCCACCGCCCACCCCCCGTCCTGGGCGAGGGCCAGCTCCTCGTGGCGGTCGGCGCGGATCTCCACGTCCTCCGGCCCGAGGCGCTCGCCCGCCACGTCCACCCAGCCCTGGGCGTCGAGGGCCTTGCGCACCTCGGCGCCGTCGGCCTCGGCCAGCGCCGCCTTGACGGCGTTGACCTTCGGCCCGAGGCGGGGGCCCAGCACCCGGAAGTTGGGGACCACCCGCCAGCTCATGAGCTCGGCCAGGCTGGACACGTCCTCCAGCGCCTTGACGTTGAGCTCGGAGGCGATCTCGGCCCGCACCTCGTCGGACAGGGCGGCGCCGGGGTGGAGCAGCAGGGCCCGCCGCAGGGGCTGGCGCACCCGCATCCTGGCCTCGGCCCGGGCGGTCCGGCCCAGCCCGACCAGGCGGATGGCGGCGTCCATCTGGGCGGTGATCGCCTCGTCGCCGGCCGCCGCCGGAGGCACCTCGGGCCAGTCGGAGAGGTGCACCGACTCGTCGCCGGTGAGGGTGACGTAGATCTCGTCGGCGAGGAAGGGGCAGAACGGCGCCAGCAGCTGGGCGGTCACCACCAGGCAGCGGTGCAGGGTGGCGTGGGCGGCGGGGTCGGACGACTTCCAGAAGCGGGGGCGGGAGCGCCGGACGTACCAGTTGGAGAGCTCGTCGACGAAGCAGTGCACCGCGGTGGCGGCGCCCAGGGCGTCGAAGCCGTCCAGGCCGGTCGTGACCGCCTCGACGGTGGCCCCCAGGCGGGACAGGACCCAGCGGTCGAGCACGTGGGTGGGGGCGGCCGGCGCGGCAGCCGGGTCGGGAGGCGGCGTCCACCCGTCGATGTCGGCGTACGTCGCGAAGAAGTAGTAGACGTTCCAGAGGGTGACCAGCGTGGTGCGGGCCGCCTCCCGGATGCCCTCCTCGTAGACCCGTCGGTTGGTCCACGGCGACCCGGCCGAGAAGAAGTACCAGCGCAGGGCGTCGGCGCCGGAGGCGGAGGTGACCTCCCAGGGGTCGATGACGTTGCCCCTGCTCTTGGACATCTTCTGGCCGTCCTGGTCCACGATGTGGGCCAGGCACACGACGTTGCGGTACGGCGTGCTGCCGAAGACCAGCGTGTTCACCGCCAAGAGCGAGTAGAACCACCCCCGTGTCTGGTCGATGCCTTCACAGATGAAGTCGGCGGGGAACTGGCGCTCGAAGGCGCCGTCGTCGGCGAACGGGTGGTGGTGCTGGGCGGAGGGCATGGCCCCCGAGTCGAACCAGGCGTCGAGCACCGGCGCCACCCGCCGGGCCGGGCGCCCGCACCCCGGCTCGGGACAGGCCAGCTCGACCTCGTCCACGAAGGGCCGGTGGAGATCGAGGTCGGACAGCTCGTCCCCCGCCAGCTCGGCCAGCTCGGCCACCGAGCCCACGCACGTGTCGTGGCCGGCGGGGCAGCGCCAGATGGGCAGGGGCGTCCCCCAGTAGCGGTCGCGCGACAGGGCCCAGTCGACGTTGTTCTCGAGCCAGTCGCCGAAGCGCCCCCACTTGATGTGCTCGGGGTACCAGGCGATGCGCTCGTTCTCGCGCAGCAGGTCGGCCCGCCGCTCCGACGTCCGCACGAACCAGGAGTTCTTGGCCCAGTAGAGGAGTGGCGTCCCGCAGCGCCAGCAGTGCGGGTAGGCGTGGCGGTAGGGCTCCTCGCGGACGAGCAGCCCCCGGGCCCGCAGGTCGGCCACGATGTCGGCGTCGCTCGCCTTCACCGCCCGCCCCGCCCAGGGGGTCACGCGGTGGTCGAAGGTGCCCGAGGCGTCGACCGGGTTGAGCACCGGCAGGCCCCACTCCCTCCCCGCCTCCATGTCGTCGGCGCCGAAGGCGGGGGCGAGGTGGACGATGCCCGTTCCCTCGTCGGTGGCGACGAAGTCGGCGGTGACCACCCGCTCGCCCCGGTCGTCGATCTCGACGAAGTCGAACGGGCGGCGGTAGCGGCGCCCGGCCAGCTCGGCCCCTCTGAACCGGGCCCGCACCTCGGCGCCCTCGCCCACCACGTCGGCCACTCGGGCGGCCGCCAGCAGCAGGTCCCGACCGCCCGCCGGGTCGGCGACCTGCACGTACTCCAGGTCCGGACCCACGGCGGCGGCGGTGTTGGAGACGAGGGTCCACGGCGTCGTGGTCCACACCACCAGGTCGGCGTCGGCGCCCACCAGCGGGAAGCGCACGTAGGCGGACAGGTCGGTGATCTCCCGGTAGGCGCCGGGCTGGCCCAGCTCGTGGGACGACAGCGCCGTCCCGCACCGAGGGCAGTAGGGGCTGACCCGGTGGCCCTCGTAGAGCAGACCCGACTCGAACAGCTGCTTGACCAGCCACCACACCGACTCGACGTAGTCGTTGGACATCGTCCAGTAGGCGTCCTCGGTGTCGATCCACACGCCCGAGCGCTCGGTGAGGGCGGCCCAATCGGCGACGTAGCGGCGGACCGACTCCCGGCACCGCTGGTTGAAGCGGTCGATCCCGTACTCCTCGATCTGCCCCTTGCGGTTGAACCCCAGCTCCTTCTCCACCTCCAGCTCCACCGGGAGACCGTGGCAGTCCCACCCGCCCTTGCGGGGGACGTCGTAGCCCCGCATCGTGCGGAACCGGGGGAACAGGTCCTTGAACGCCCGGGCCCAGACGTGGTGGAGCCCGGGACGACCGTTGGCGGTGGGCGGGCCCTCGTAGAAGATCCACGGCGTCGCCCCCGCCCGGCGCTTCGCCACCTGGGCGGGGAGACCGGTGGCCCGCCACCGCTCGAGCACCCGCTGCTCGAGGGCGGGCAGGTCGACGGACGGGCTGACCGGGCCGAAGGCCATGGGCACCTACGATACGAGCCACCTTCGCCTCCGACCGTCGAATTGGGCTGGTGCCCGCCGCGAGGTAGACCCCGGGGGGCTGGGGTCCCGCCGGCAGCGCCTGGAGCGGGCGGCGGCCGAGCGAACGCCCGGAGAGGGCCCTGAAAGCCGCCAAACCGGCCTCCGCGGAGGAGCAGCCGCTGGTAAAATCACGCCCCCCAGCCCCCACCGAAGAGTTGCTCCGCCATGCCCAAGTCGTCGTCGAAAGCCGCCGTCGCACCTTCCTCCGAGGCCCCGCCTGCACGGGGCAAGACCGCGCCCAAGGGCTCGGCCGCGCCCCGGTCGGCCGGCCGGGCCGCGGGTCGGGCCGCCTCCTCCGCCCGGTCCAGCAGCACCGCGGCCAAGGCCAGGTCGAAGGCGGCGCCGGCCAAGTCCTCGGCCAAGGGCGCCAAGGGCGGCGCCACGTCTCCCGACCGCTTCTTCGACGAGCAGCGCTCGCTGCTGCTGGCCGAGCGCGAGGCCTCGCTGCGACAGGCCGAGTCGCTGCGGGCCGAGGCCGCCCAGCTGGCCGAGGAGATGGAGCCCGGCGACACCCAGTTCGACGAGGAGTCGGGCGAGGGCGGCACGCTCAACGTCGAGCGGGAGCGCGACCTGGCGCTGTCCGCCCAGGCGCTGTCCGCCGTCGAGGAGATCGACCGCGCCCTGGCCAAGCTCGACGCCGGCACGTACGGCACCTGCGAGGGGTGCGGCCAGCCGATCCCCAAGGCGCGCCTCAAGGCGCTGCCCTACGCCACCCTGTGCGTGGGCTGCAAGAGCGGGGGGCTGTCGCGTCGCTGAGGCCCCCGAGCAGGGCCACGACGACGTCGATCGGCGCCTGAAGCCCGCCGACCCGGTCGACGCTCCCCCCCGACGGCGAACGGGGATGGTCGTGGCGGCGGCGGCGGCCGTGCTGGTGGCCGATCAGCTCACCAAGGCGTGGGCGCTGACCGCCCTGGAGGACGGTCCCATCGCCCTCGTCGGCCCGGTGCGCCTGGCCCTCACCTACAACTCGGCCGCCGCCTTCGGCCTCGGGGGAGCCTTCGTGCCCTTCCTGGCCGTCGGCGCCCTGGTCCTGGTGATCGTGCTGGTGGCTCGGGGCGACGTCACCCGCAGCCCCGTCCTCGCCGCCGCCGCCGGGTTGGTGGTCGGCGGGGCCTTCGGCAATCTGGCCGATCGCCTGTTCCGCTCGCCCGGACTCCTCCGGGGGGCGGTGGTCGACTTCGTCGACCTCCGCTGGTGGCCAGTGTTCAACCTGGCCGACGCCGCCATCACCTGCGGCTGCGTGGCCCTCGTGTGGTCGGGGTGGCGGAGCCGGGCATGACGCCCACGGCCCTGGCCGAGGTGCCGCCCGCGCTCGACGGCGAGCGCCTCGACCGGGTGGTGTCGCTCTTGTGGGGCCTTCCCCGGTCCCGGGCGGCCGGCCTGGTCGCCGCCGGGGAGGTGCGGGTGGACGGGGCGCCGGCGACCGTGCGGTCCCGCCGGCTGGTCTCGGGCGAGGTGGTGGAGGTCGACCTCCCCGAGCGCGAGGAAGCCGGCTCCCTCGTCCCCGACCCGGACGTGGCCGTCCCCGTCGTGGCCGCCGACGACCACGTGATCGTCGTCGACAAGCCGGCGGGCCTGGTCGTGCACCCGGGCGCCGGCCACTCCACCGGCACGCTCGTCCACGGCCTGTTGGCCCGTTGGCCCGAGGTCGCCGGCGTCGGCGACCCCTCCCGTCCGGGCATCGTCCACCGCCTCGACGCCGGCACGTCGGGGCTCCTCGTCGCCGCCCGCAGCCCGCTTGCCTACTCCTCGCTCGTCGCCCAGCTGGCCGCCCGGACGGTCGAGCGCCGGTACCTGGCGCTGGTTTGGGGGTGGCTCGAGGCACCGGCGGGCGTCGTCGATGCCCCGGTCGGGCGGGCGGCGCGGGACCGGACGCAGATGGCGGTCTCCGCCGGCGGGCGGGAGGCGCGCACCCAGTACCGCGTCGCCGGGCGTTACGACGACCCGGTCCCCGTCTCGCTCCTGGAGTGCTGGCTGGAGACCGGGCGCACCCACCAGATCCGCGTCCACCTGGCCGCCATCGGTCATCCCCTGGTGGGAGACAGCCGGTATGGTGGGGCCCGCCCGTCGCTGCCGGTCGGTCGACCGTTCCTGCACGCCTTCGAGCTCGGCTTCGACCATCCGGCTACGGGTGCGCGCCAGCGGTACACGTCACCGCTGCCCCCAGACCTGGAGGACGTGCGTGAGCATCTCAACTGACCCCGTCCGCCCGGCACCACCCCCGGGACGGGACGACGAGGACCGCAAGGTCCGGCGCTCGCTGCTCCTGTTCGCCGTCAGCCTGGTGGTCGTCGGGCTGGGCGGGTTCGTGGCGGTCACCTTCGGTCGAGGCGACGACCCGACCAACCGGCGGGAGCCCGGCAGCGCCGAGTCCGCCGAGGTGGGCCCGTCGGCCGACGGCATCGGCCCGTTTCCCGGAGAGGAGATCGCCGCCTACTCGACCGGTCGGGGCCAGGCGCTCGCCACCGCCACCGGCGCTCGGGTCGCGGTCGTCTCGCTTTCGAGGTACATGACCGAGCCCGAGGCGCGGGCGGCGGTGGGCCGGCTCCAGGTCGTGAACCTGCTGGCCGCCGCCCCTGGCGGCTCGCCGTCTGTCGTCGAGGGCACCATGGTCGACTGGGTGAACGGTCAGGTCGAGGCGAACCGCAGCGAGCGCGACGAGCTCCAGCGGTTCATCCCTACGGTGGACGACCCCCAGTTCAAGGCCTTCTACGAGGAGGAGGTCGCCCGCCTCACCAAGCTGATCGACGGCGTCAAGCCCGACGGGCCGCATGTGTTCGCGGTGACCGTGCGGGGGCCCGCCGTGGAGCTCCAGGCCCTGGCCCGGGCGCCCGACGTACGCCTCGTCGACGTGGGACCCTCGGCCAAGCTGCCGCCCGGCACGCCGCTCCGGGGCCTGCGCCCCGAAGAGAAAGACCGGGCGAACGACCCCCCGACCCGCCCGGAATAGGCCGCGCGCCCCCGGCGTCCCGGGTCCTGTCGCTCAGGGTCCCTCCCCGTGGGGCCCCTTCCCCACGGGGCCCCTCCCTTCGCGCCACCCGGGGGCTCGCTAGGCCGCATTGGCCTTCGACTCCGCCGGGCCTACGGTCGTTCAGGCGCGCGAAGGAGAGGCGGCGGCGGGCTCGGTCTCGGGGGCGGGGCCTCGTGCCCTCGCCAGCATGTCGGCCAGGGTGAAGGAGTCGAGGTGCTGGCGCATGTGCTCCCCCACGTCGGCCCAGACGCTCAGCAGCACGCACTGGCCCTCGTGGTCGCACGCCCCGTTCTGGTGGGGCTCGCCGAAGTCACCGGCCACGATGGGGCCGTCGACCGCGCTCACGATCTGCCCGAGGGTGATGTCGGCGGGGGAGCGGGCCAGCACGTACCCACCGCCGACCCCCCGCTTCGAGCGCACGAGGCCGGCGCCCTTGAGGGCCAGCAGGATCTGTTCGAGGTAGGGCTGGGGAAGGCCGGTGCGCTCGGCGATGTCACGCACCGACGTGGGGCCGCCTTCGTCGGCGTGCAGGGCCAGGGAGAGCAACGCTCGGCTGGCGTAATCCCCTCTCGTCGACACCCTCACGGCTCCATGCTACGGCGTGAGGCGCGGCTGGGGGGCGACTGGCCGATCGCCGGGGGTGCCGGTCTATGGTGGCCCGATGGGGGACGCCTTCGGGCCGTTGCTGCCCGACTACGGGGGGGCCTGCGTCGACGCCGTCGTGCCCGCCCTCCTCTCACGTCGCCAGGGCGCCCCGTCGTGGCTCCCGGCGGAGGCGGCCCGGGCCGAGCAGGTGGTGCTGCTCGCCCTCGACGGGCTGGGGTGGGAGCAGCTCCAGGAGCGGGCCCACCTGACCCCGACGTTGACGGCCATGGCCGGTGGGCCCATCACCACCGTCGCCCCGTCGACCACCGCCACCGCCCTCACCTCGCTCACCACCGGGACCACGCCGGCCGGCCACGGGGTGGTCGGCTACCGGGTGCGGGTCGGCGGGACCGACGTCCTCAACGTGCTCCGCTGGCGCACCGTCGCGCGGGACGAAGACGCCAGGGAGACCGTCCCGCCCGAGCAGTTCCAGGGGGTCGAGCCGTTCGCCGGGACCAAGCCGCCCGTCGTCACCCGCGCCGAGTTCTCCGAGAGCGGCTTCACCCGAGCCCACCTGGCCGGCGCACGGTTCTGTGGATGGCGGATGACCTCGACCCTGGTGGCCACCGTCGGCGCCCTGCTGGCGGAGCGCACGCCGTTCGTCTACGCCTACTACGACGGTGTCGACAAGGTGGCTCACGAGTACGGGCTGGGCCCGTTGTACGAGGCCGAGCTGGTGGCGACCGACCGCCTGGTCGGCGACGTGATCGACGTGCTGCCGCCCGGGGCGGCGGTCGTGGTGGTCGCCGACCATGGCCAGGTGGACGTAGGAGACAACGTCGTGCCCCTGGACCGTGAGGTCGCCGAGCTCACCAGCCTGCTGTCAGGCGAAGGGAGGTTCCGCTGGCTCCACGCCAGGCCGGGCTGCCGTGACCGGCTGGCGGAGGTCGCGCGCCGTTGCCACGGCGACCAGGCCTGGGTGCGAACACGGGACGAAGCGGTGGCCGAGGGCTGGTTCGGGGGGCCGCTCCCCGCCGAGTTCGAGGGGCGGCTGGGGGACGTCGTGCTCGCCGCCAACGAGCCGGTCGCGTTCCTGGACGCCGCCGACACCGGGAACATCACCCTGCGCAGCCGGCACGGCTCGCTCACGCCCGCCGAGATGCTGGTCCCGCTCCTGGCGGCGGCGGCGTGAGGGCGCGCCGGACGGGGAAGGACCGAAGGTCATGACGAACCAGTTCCCGCCTGGACCGTTGCGTCCGGGCGGAGCGCCCCCGGGACCGCCGGCCGAGCCCCCGATCGTCGTGGCCTCCGAGGAAGACGACCGCCCGTCCGACGCCCAACCGCCGGCCGAGATGATCGAGTCGCCCGCCAAGGTCCTGCGCATCGGGGCCATGACCAAGGAGCTCCTGGAGGAGGTGCGGCGCGCCCCCCTCGACGAGGCGGGGCGGGAGCGGCTGCGCGAGATCTACGAGACCTCGGTGCGGGAGCTGTCCGCCTGCCTGGCCGACGACCTGGGCGAGGAGCTGGCCCGCCTCAGCTCGCCGTTCGAGACCGCTGCGCCCAGCGAGGCGGAGCTACGGGTGGCCCAGGCCCAGCTGGTGGGCTGGCTCGAGGGACTGTTCCATGGCATCCAGGCCACCCTGTTCTCCCAGCAGATGGCGGCTCGGGCCCAGCTGGAGGAGATGCGGAGCCGGGGGCTCCCGCCCGGGCGGATGCCCGAGGCCCCGCGGCCCGGCACCTACCTCTGACGGGGGCTTCCCGTCATCCAACCGAGCCTGCAGTTCCGTAAGCGACGCGCGATATTTGGTGCAGGAGGGAACTGCGCTCCAATCACACCAAGGGGGACGAGATGTACGAGCACAGCTGCCGCAAGGCCGGCGCTGAGGGTTGCGGCTACACGATCCGGGCCGGGAGCGAGGAGGAGCTCAAGGCCAAGGTCGTCGAGCACGCCCGCAAGGTCCACGGCGTGAAGAACATGACCGACACGATCTACAACTACCTCCGCAAGCAGGCCCAGAGGTAGGCCCCGGGGCTCCACCACGGCCCCGGAGGGGTTGACTACGATCACCTGAATTACACGGCTGTCGTCCTCCCCAGGGTTTGCACAGGGCGGGCTCCGCCATGGGTGAGCGGAGCTTCGTCCACCTCCACACGCACACCGAGTTCTCCATGCTCGACGGCGCTTCGCGCGTCGAGGAGGTCATCGCCGCCGCCGCCGCCGACGGCCAGCCCGCCATCGGCATCACCGACCACGGCAACATGTACGGCGTCCTCGACTTCTACAAGGCGGCCCGGGGCCGGGGCATCGTCCCCGTCATCGGCATCGAGGCGTACATG
>DATACM010000225.1:0-1563 GCA_036259055.1 Acidimicrobiales bacterium
CCTCCGAGGGGTCCACCGCCGCAGCGTCGGCGGAGCGGACCTTCCGCCTTCACCGGTCACCCAAGGAGCTGGAGGTCTTCATCGACCTCGTGGAGCGAACCGCGGTCCGAGTGGCGGTTGTGGCCGGAGGGGACTACGACCTCATGACGCCGACGGCCGCCTCTCCGCCCGCATCGTGGGAGCGGTGGCCCGCAAGGAGTCGGAGGACCGCAGTCGGCGGGTACGCCGCAAGCACCTCGAGCTGGCCGAGCAGGGAAAGCCCGCGGGGCAGGTCGGATGGGGCGTGCGGAGTGACGCCGAGCGGGGCTTGGTCCGGGAGGCCGTCCGGAGGGTGCTCGACGGCGACGGTCTGATGACGATCGCCCGGAACTGGAACGAACGAGGTGTGCCGGGAGCGACGGGGCGTCCGTGGACGGTGAAGGCACTCCGCAAGGTGCTGCTCTCATCTCGCATCGCCGGTCTCCGTGAGCACGGTGTCGATCCTTCGCGACGCGTCCTCGGCCCGCTGGCACCGGCGGTGTGGAAGGAGCAGTCGACCGCCAGACGTGGGACCACGTCCGATCCATACTCCTGAACCCCGACCGGCTGACCATCGGTGGTACGCCGACGAAGTACCTACTGACGGGTCGCATCTTCTGCGGTGTCTGCGGCGGACGCATGCTCTCCCGCCCGCGGGACGATCACTCCCAAGCGCTACGTCTGCCCCGGTCGTCATGACGGGGCCCCAGCTCGCAATCCTTGCCCAGCCCGTCGATGATCTCGTGCCTGATCGGGTGCTCACTCTCCTCAGCATTCCGGCATTCCGGGAGGCGCTCGCCGCCCAGACAGGACGGGGCGACGAAGGCCTAGGCCGAGCCCTCGCCGAGTTGGGCTTGGCGCAGGCCCGCCTCCAGACCTCGACGACGACTATTCCTCCTCCCAGTCGAACAGCCACCGGGCCACGAGCCACCCGCCCGTCGCCGCGGCCATGGCCGCGCTGGCGGTGGAGATGAAGGTGTAGGCGCGAATCGACGGGGCGCCTGAGCCAAGCCGCCCGCGAAACGCACATCGCCCACGCCACGGCCGTGCCCCCGGCGGTGACGGCGAGGAGCGTGGCCGCGTCCTTGAGTGAGCCCAGCCTCCGCAGGCTGACGAGGCCGATGGCAACGATGAAGAGCCCGACGACGCGCGCCGGTCGGCGCTGCTTTTCGCTCATCCCTCGAAGCGGTAGCGAACCCCCACACCGTTTTGATCCGCTGTGGCGTCGACGGGGTCACGATATGAAGCCGAGCTAAAGTTTCGAGACAGTTAAGGGTTCTCGGTGGCAGGGTTTCCGCGTGGGGGCTGGAGTAGTAGGCGAAGCCTCGAGAGTGACTTGGGCTGAGGCGGCGAGGGCTCGCGCCGGCATAGGACCGCGGCTGGCTGGGATCCGGTGGCGCGCTCAGCATCAGGCTGAGGACGGGCCGCGATGAGACGTCGATACGTCCGCCTTGGTGTCGCCGTGGGGGTGTTGCTCGTCCTGGGGCTGCTTGCGGTCATCTTCCCGGACTACTTCCGTCTGCTGCGGCCCAATGTGCTCAAGCA
>DATACM010000226.1:0-9322 GCA_036259055.1 Acidimicrobiales bacterium
TCGACCGACCAGTACGACGCCTCCCCCTTGAAGGGGCACCTGCTGGTGCGGCTCGAAGGTCGAAAGACCTCGGTGCGGACGTCGTCCTTGGGGAGGTAGTAGCGGGTGGGCAGCCCCGTCTCCTCGAGGAGCACCGGCCGACCCGACTCGGCCACCGTCTCACCCCCGACGACGACCTCCACGTGTACGTCGCTTGGAGTGATGGTGATCCGATGCCCTGGTGCCATGTCTTTCCCAACCGCGCCTGTTCGGGAGCCATTCCGCGGCCCCTCCGGGAGGACGTTCGCTACGGTCCGCAACATCAGGCGATTCGCTCACCCAGCGTCGCGAGGGTCGGCCGGGTCGCACGCTCGGCCTCGCCTCGGGACCCAAGGCGAGCGGGAGCGTGGACGGCCTCTTCGAGCGGGCGCGCCGGACGTCGCCGGACGCGCTCTCGCCGTACGGGCGGCGCTCATCGCGTTCTCAGCCCCGGTGGCGACACGGCGGGCGCTCGCCAACAACCTGGCCTTTCTGCACCTCGACCTCACTGACCCGGAGCTCGGCGCACATGCCGCCTGCTGCGCCGGCGCATCGCTGACCTCCTTCGCGAGGCACTGAGGGGGCCGTCTCTTCAGAAAATCCGGTGGAGAATCTGGATCGCGCTCGAGCCTTCACCAACGGCGGACGCCACCCGCTTCACGGAGCCGTGCCGGACGTCGCCTACCGCCAGCACTCCGGGCAGGCTCGTCTCGAGCGGGAACGGACGTCGGTCGAGCGGCCAGCCGTCGTCGGCGCCGACATCCGTCCCCGTGAGCACGAAGCCCTGAGCGTCTCGGCGCACCTCCGGCGGCAACCATTCCGTGTGCGGCCGCGCACCGATCGTCAGGAAGAGCCCGTCGGCCGCGACCAGCTCCTCGGCTTGCCCAACGCGATGGCGGAGCACGAGGTGGTCGAGAGACCCGTCGCCCCCGCCGCCGACGATCTCCGTCTCCAGACGGACCTCCACGTTCGGGGCTTCCTCGATCTGCTGCACGAGGTACTCGGACATCCCAACGCGAAGCGACGGTGCGCGTACGACGAGCGTCACGCGCCTGGCGTACCGGGCCAGGTGCAGCGCGGCCTGTCCAGCCGAGTTGGCGCCACCGAGGACGTACACGTCCCTGCCGGCCATGGCCGGTGCCTCGGACGCGGGGCCGCCGTAGAACACCCCGGCACCGTTCAGGGCCTCGATGGCCGGGATGCCGAGGCGGCGGTACGTGGCGCCCATGGCGAGGACCACGGCCCGGGCGTGCACGCGTCCACCCTCGGAGAGGATGAGGAACAGCCCGTCGTCGTCGCGGCCGAGACCGGTCACCCGCTGCATGAACGCGAAGTCGGCTCCGAACACCCACGCCTGCTCGTAGGCCTGCTGGGCGAGGCGGCCTCCGCTCACCCCTCGAGGGAAGCCGAGGTAGTTGCGAATCAGCGAGCTGGAGGTGGCCTGACCCCCGATACCGCCTTCGTCGACGACGAGCGTGCTGAACCCCTCCGACGCGCCATATACAGCGGCAGACAAGCCAGCCGGCCCGGCGCCGACGATCACGAGGTCGAACTCCTTCCGCTCCGGTCTGGCCGGCACCCGTCCCACGCCCGCGATCTCCGCGTTGCTCGGGTCCGCGAGCACGGTGCCGTCGGGGAAGAGCACGAGCGGGAGCTTCGCCTCTCCGCCCACCCGGGCGATGAGGGCTCGCCCGTCGGGTGAGTCGGCCAGGGCGAACGAATGCGGCATCGCGCAACGTTCGAGCTGTTCTCTGAGCTGGTAGGCCCGGCCGGACCACGACTCACCGACGACATGGACGGTATGTGGAGAGGTGCGCAGCGCTTCCGCCCACTCGAGCAGGAAGCTCGAGATCGCCTGATGGAAGAGCTCGTCGGGGGGAGCCGACGGCCTGATCACGTAGTGGTCGATGCGACCGTGGGCGATCGCCTGGAACACCGCTTCGCCGGTCGGGCGATCCCACAATCCTCCCCACGGAACCAACAGCACGCGCTTGGCATGCGGGTGGAGGCGGCGGACCTCGCCCAACAGCTCGCTGCCCGTCATCCCGGTGAGCCACTGTGCCGCCAGGACGAGTGCTACGGGCTCACCAGCAGCCGCCAGGTCTTGGAGGTCGGCCAGCGCCTCGCTCGACGACGGTATGCAAAGGACGCGATAGTCCCGTGCGTAGCGGTCGCGCAGCGTCCCCTCGACGCTTGCCAGGACCCCCGGGTCCTCGTCGACGGCGACAAGGACTGCGCCAGGCATCACGGTTACCCTAGGCGCCCGGTCGGGCGGACGCCGCCCCGGAACGGCCGTGACCGGGGCAGTCCGAGGTGGGCGGCTCCGCCGGCTGGTGGCGCTGGCATCGGGGTGCGAGAGCGCGCCGGCTGGATCCGCTTGACGCGGTCACGATCCCCTGTCCCGGTACAACCTGCGCAGTTCTTTGGTCCTCGCCTTCCACATGCGAACGGTGGCGCTGGCGGCGAGAGGGTCGTCCCGGCGGGCTTCGTACTCACGCTCTCGGGCCAGCTTCCGGTAGCTGGCCAGCCGCTCTCTGTCCAGCGTCCCGGCATCGACCGCAGCCAGGACGGCGCATCCCGGCTCCTGGTCGTGACGACAGTCGCCGAACCGGCATTCCAAGGCGAGCGCCTCGATGTCCGGGAACGCTGCGGCAATCCCCCCGTGGTCCTCGGTGAGCGAGAGGCTGCGCAGGCCGGGAGTGTCGATCAGCACTCCGCCGGTGGGGACGACGAGGAGCTGGCGAGCAGTTGTCGTGTGGCGGCCGCGGCGGTCTTGTGGACGCACCGCTCCGGTGGCGACCTGGTCGGCGCCGAGGAGGACGTTGGCCAGTGAGGATTTCCCTGCCCCCGACGGCCCGAGAAGGACGGCTGTCCGAGTCGGTCGAAGCGCTGCTCTCACGGTCTCCATCCCGTCGCCGGTGACGGCGCTGGTGGAGATCACGTCCACTCCGACGAGCCGGCTTCGCAGGTCTTCGGCGAGGCTGGCCGGTGCGAGGTCGGACTTGGCCAGGAGCACGATCGGACGGGCGCCGCTGTCCCAGGCCATGACCGTCTCCCGCTCCACCCGGGTGGGGCTCAACCGGTCGGCGGGTGCCGTGACGAAGACGATGTCCACGTTGGCGGCGAGAACCTGGGTGACCCCCTCGGGGTCCCGCCGGGTGACGGCCGACCAGCGTTCGGCCACGGCGAGCAGGGTGAGCTGGCCATCCTTCTCGCGAACGCTCACCCAGTCACCGACGGCGGGAACCACCCGGCCGCGGGCCCGTTGCTCGGCCTCGCCCGTCGTCACGGTGCACGCGCCACGGTGAACGGCGATGACGCGCGCCGGTAGGCCATCGGGCGACTCGACGGCAGCGAGGCGCGCCGCGACCCTGTCGTCCCAGCCGTAGGGGATGAGCCCGTCCTGACCGTTCACTCCCGACAGCATGCTCCGAGGCGCGAGGAACGGCGCAGGGTTTTCGGCCCGGCCGGTGGCGAAGGAACCTTGCGTCTTTCCATCCTGTGCTTTGCTGGCGCGGTGAGCGACGCGTATGTGCACGGGTACGACGCGCGGGAGAACGAGCGCCTTCAGGATCAAGCGGGAGCGCTGGTCAACCTTCTTCACTCAGACACTTCGTACCCCGCCGGCAGTGAGGTGCTGGAGGCCGGCTGTGGCGTCGGCGCTCAAACCGTCGTCCTCGCCCAAGCAAGCCCCCGCGCCCGGCTCACGTCGGTGGACGTCTCCGAACCATCTCTCAGGGAGGCCAAGCGAAGGGTCCAACTGGCGGGCATCTCCAACGTGCAGCTCCTACAGGCGGACATCTTCGCCCTCCCCTTCCCCCCGGAGTCCTTTGACCACGTCTTCGTCTGTTTCGTTCTCGAGCACCTCTCCCGCCCGATCGAGGCCCTAGCGACTCTCCGCGGCCTACTCCGGCCTGGCGGCACCATCACTGTCATCGAAGGCGACCACGGATCGGCGTACTTCCATCCGGACAGCGCCGCCGCGCATACCGCGATCCAGTGCCTGGTCCAGCTGCAACACGAGGCGGGAGGCAACGCGCTTCTCGGCCGACAGGTCTATCCCCTGCTCGTCGAGGCAGGCTTCGAGGCGGTCCGCGTCTCCCCCCGGATGGTTTACGTGGACGCCAGCCGCCCGGGACTGGTCGACGGCTTCACGCTGAAGACCTTCACTGCGATGGTGCAGGCGATCCGCAAACGCGCCCTCGCGGCGGGACTTGTGGAGCCTGCGATCTTCGACGAAGGCGTCAGCGCGCTTCGCCGAACGGCCGAGCCGGACGGCGTGTTCTGCTACACCTTCTTCAAGGGCGTGGGCGAGAAGGGCTCGGATTCACAGAGGTGCCAGCAGCGTCTGTGACTCGCGTTGATCGCGCCAGGTGCCCTCACGCTCGCAGGGCGCGTGCGAAGTCGACCAACCATCGCTTGATGCGTCCCAGCTGACGGGGCGAGAGCCCCTCGGTGATCCGGTCCTCCAGCTCGGAGATGAAGGGTTGGGCGGCCTGGAACCGGCGCATCCGCATCGGGACGGGTCCTGACCTGACGGCGGTCAGCGGGTTCCATCAAGCCTCTCAGGTGGTCGCCGCACCCCTGGGGGTCGTTCGCCAGCTGGACCGCGAACGGCTGCCATCGGGCGCGAGCCGCGGGAGGATCGAGGCCGGGCAACGAGCGGTGTGGCTCGGCCGCCGACACGGGATGCTTCTCGGGACGAGTACACGCTCGCGCTGCGGTCGCGGGCGGCCGTGACCATCGTCGTCGGCTACCTCGGGGCTCTGCCGGCGGGTCGCCATCTCGGCCTAGGGCTCATCCTTCCCGGCAATCCCGGAACCCGTACCGTCTTGACTGCTCGTCGCCTCGCTTGGCGAGCTCGGTGGCCTCGTCGATGGCGGCGTCGAACGCTCGCTGATCGCCGGCGGCGGCCGCTTCGCTCGCCCGGTGGGCCGCGGCGAGGGCGGCGTCGTAGTCGGCAAGCACGGCCGAGATCGTCGCCTCGTCGCCGGGTGGCGGCGTCAGCGCCCTCAACCGGGTCGACACGTCCTCGAAGATCGGGACAGCCGAGGTCAGGAACGCCCGCCAGGTGGCGAGGTCGGGAACTCCGCGGGCGAAGGCCTGGTCCTCCAATGGCTTCAGGCGCTGGTTCCCCTCGCGGCAGATGGCGTCCGCCCGGTCGATGTACGCCCTCCTTTCGGCGCTCAGGGTCTGTCGCTCGGCTTCCGAGAGCCCACCCACGCCGCGTGTCGTCTTGGGCTCCGCACAGACCGTGAAGCCATAGGACCGGAGGATGTCGTCACTCCGGGCGAACGACTGGAAGGCGGCGTCGAAGGCGCCGTTGGAACGCGCCAGGTCGTCTGCCTGGGCAGTCCGCACCCCCTCCTCGAGTTGGTCAAGGCCGCGCCGGTAGTCCTGCAGGCTGGCTTCAATCCTGGGCCTGTCGGGCTCAGGCGGTCGCAGGGCAGCGAAGCGTTCGGCGAAGTCACGCCCCAGTGGAACGACCTCGCCGTATGCCTCCACCCGTTTGCCCAAGGTCGGGGCGAAATCGAGGAAGATCGCGTCGAGTCGGGACTTGAACTCCGTGCAGAGCCGCTCCCCCTCGGCAATGAACGACGTCTTCTGGGCGGAGTGGCTCGTACCGTCGTCGTCTCCTCCGCAGCCGCCGAGCCCCAACGCGAGGACCACGACGAGCGTCGCCCCGGCTCGTCTCACGGTTGCGTGCATGTCGGTTCCCCCTGCCCGAGAATCTCGGCCATGGCCGCCCGTGCACCCCTGCATAGCACCTGCCTCGCGCTCGTTGTCGTCGTGTCGGCCAGCCTCGCTGTCGCCTGCGACTCCGGCGAGAGATCCGGCGAGGACCTGTTGCGCTACGTCTCCCTCGGCGACTCCTTCCCGGCGGGGGAGGGTCTTCCCGGGGTCACCGGCCCCTGCCGGCGCAGCCCCTTGGCGTACCCCAACCTCCTGGCTCAGCGGACCAACCTCCTACCGTCCCTGCACGCTTGCAGCGGCGCCACCACCGACGACGTGCTCGAGCGGGGCCGGCATCCCGAGGAGGGTCGGCCCCAGATCGAGTGGGTGGCCCCTGACACCGATGTCGTCACCCTCACCGTCGGGGGGAACGACGTCGGATTCGGCCGCGTCGTCGGGGCATGCCTCGCCCGTGCCATGCCTTGCTCGCGCCTCGACCGGGAGGTGGGTACGCGGCTCCTCGGCTTGAGGGAGCGCCTGGAGGTGGTCACCCGAGAGATCAGGCGACGCGTCCCCGACGCCCGGCTGCTCGTCGTCGGCTACCCGCACCTGATCGCCGATTCCGGCCAGTTCGACCTCGACCGCTGCCGGGCGCTCGGCGGCTCCTCGTCGGATTCCAGGATCACAGAGGATGAGGTGGAGTGGCTGCGGGAGAAGGGGGACGCCTTGAACGCGGCGATGCGGGATGCGGCGCTGGGGGTGGGGGCCCGGTACGTGGACGCGGCGGGCCCCTTCGCCGGCCACGAAGCCTGCACCCCCGTCCCCTGGATGACCGGCCTGGTCGAAGAGGACGGCGGGGCGTCCTTTCACCCCAACGCCGCCGGTCACGAGGCTCTGGCCCGCCTGGTGGCAGCGGAACTCGCGTCCGGCTGAGCGGACACCCCAGGGTGCCCCCCGGCTCCGCCAGATGGGGATCGCTCGTAATCGGACACCAAAGCCCGTAGCCCACGGCCCTCGTCCCGCAGGGCGTCGCAGCCCACGACCTCGGCCGTCGTCTCGACCAACAGCCACACCTCGCCGTTCGACGTCCACCTGGGCGCCCACGACGAACTCGTCCATGCCCAGAAGCGCGGTCGCGCCCTCGCTACGGTGCATCCCAGGGACCTCCTGTTGTTGTTGCCTTGGACAGCCGCAAGATGGCGAGGCCCCTCAGCTCGCTCGGGGATCGGGACCACGGAGATATGGGCCCTTATCCCCGCATCAGCAGCAAGCCACGCGTCCGAGCGAGAGGCGTGATGTGTGGGGGTGCGCCCCCTCACGTCACGACCTCGACCGAGCGCGATCCTCAGCCTCGGCTTTCAAGGCCGGGAGCCCGTCGTCGACCTTCCTCACCGTCGCGCGCATGGGTCCGCGGAGCACTCGACTCAGGGGACCGCTCCACGACTCCTCGGTGAACACCCGGGTACTCTCGCCCTCACCCTCCATCCGCCAGTGGTGTCCTGGCCGAACGCAGGGGGGAGCCGCCGCCGGGGCCAGCCCGTTCGCTCGCCGCTCGCTGGTCCCGAGGTCCGGGACGAGACGTCCCGCAAGCCGAACGGCTAGCGGCGTGTCGTAGGCGAACCCCCTCGGGATCGCTCCCCGAGCCTTTGTCGGAGAGGACCGGGACCGTGCCATCTCGTAGCCGGATCCGTTCGCCACAAGCGTGACCCCCGGCGGACGACGATCATGAAGCATGGCTTCCCTTCGCGAGCTCCTCCTCCACGCTGCGGCACGCGCCGCCGACTACCGAGAGGAGGCGGCCGGAGGCCCCGTGTTTCCCCTCGACCTCAACGTCGACGAGGTGCGGGACCGCCTCGGGTCGCTCCGAGACCACTCCACCTCGCCCGAGACGGCCCTCGACGAGCTGGTCCGTGCCGTGATGCCCGCTCTCGTGGCCAGCACCGGCCCCCGTTACTTCGGCTTCGTGGTCGGCGGTGCCCTCGACGCCGCCACCGCCGCTGACGTGCTCACCACGGGATGGGACCAGTTGGCCTTCAATGCCTCGACGTCACCCGCAGCCGCGGTGGTCGAGGAGGTCGCCGGCGGATGGCTGAAGGAGCTGCTCGGTCTGCCGCCGAGCGCTTCGTTCGGCTTCGTCACGGGCGGCCAGGCGGCGAACACGGTTTTGCTCGCCGCAGCGCGCCACCATGTCCTGGCCCAGGTGGGCTGGGACGTCGAGCGGGACGGGGTGGCCGGCGCGCCGCCGGTCCGGGTGGTGGCCACCGGCGAGCGCCACGCCACGATCGACCGGGCGCTGCGGCTGCTGGGCCTTGGCACCGCCGTCGTCGAGCCGGTCGCCACGGACGACCAGGGGGCGATCGACGTCGCCGATCTGGCGGCCGTTCTCGAGCGCGGCCCAACTGCCCCAACCATCGTCTGCCTGCAGGCCGGCAACGTCAACAGCGGCGCCTTCGACGACCTCGGCCGTGCCACCGCCGTCGGCCACCGGCACGCAGCGTGGGTCCACGTGGACGGCGCCTTCGGGCTCTGGGCCGCGTCCAGCCCGGCCACCCGCCACCTGACCGCGGGAATGGAGGCGGCGGACTCGTGGGCTACCGACGGGCACAAGTGGCTCAACGTCCCGTACGACAGCGGCTACGCCTTCTGCGCCCACCCCGGCGCCCATGCCGCAGCCATGTCCTACACCGCCGCCTACCTGACGGGCCAGGGTGAGGGCGGCCTGCGGGCGCCCAGCGACTACGTCCTGGAGTCCTCGCGCCGGGCGCGGGGCTTCGCCACGTGGGTGGCCCTGCGCCAGCTGGGCCGGCAGGGCGTGGCCGAACTGGTCGAGCGGTGCTGCTCGCTGGCCCGTCGCTTCGCCGACCGGCTTCGCGCCGTCGAGGGCGTCAGCGTCGTCAACGACGTGGTGCTCAACCAGGTACTGGTCAGCTTCGGAGGCGATGACGAAACGGGGCGCGTCATCGACCTCGTGCAGCGTTCGGGCGAGTGCTGGATGGGCGGCACAAGCTGGCACGGGCGGCGCCTCATGCGCATCTCGGTTTCGAACTGGTGCACCACCGAGGCGGACGTCGACCGCTCGGCGGCGGCGATCATGGCTGCCGCGGAGCGGTCAGGGCATGAGCGCGTCGGGCCCTCTTGACCGGAGGAACCCAGGGTCGCCGGGAGAGCTCAGGCACCGGCGAGCCACCCAGAGGTGGCCGCAGTCGCCGTGCCGCACGCGGCGCCTCGCCCTGCGGACCAAGGCGTCGAAGTTCCTCGCCAGCGGATCGCCGAAGGAAACCATCGCGCGAGTAGTGCCCAGACCGGCGAGCGAGCGACCGGCCTCGCGGCCGCTCGCTCTCTAGTGGGCGGTACGGCGCTCGCCTCGAGGACGAGCACTGAAGGCGAACACCGGCCGAGCGGCTCATGCCAGAGCGACCGACCATCATGGAGACCGTGGTCACAGGAGCACCCGCGCTACTGAGCACCAAGCTCCATGCGCCGCGACGTCGCGGGGGTACCGTACGTCGTCCGCGGCTGACCAACCGCCTTGGTGGAGGCCGCGAGGTGCCGTCCCTCACGCTTGCGTCGGCTCCGGCCGGGTTCGGGAAGACGACCTTGCTTGCCGAGTGGCTCGGCGACACGGGCCGAA
>DATACM010000227.1:0-5582 GCA_036259055.1 Acidimicrobiales bacterium
TGCGGGCGCTCAGGATGTTCGAGTTGTCACCGCTCGTGACGGCGGCGAAGCCGTCGGCCCGGCGGATGCCGGCCTCCTCGAGGTGGCCCTGGTCGAAGCCGAAGCCGAGCACGGTCGCGCCGCTGAAGCTCTTGGGGAGTCTCCGGAAAGCGTTGCGGTTCTTGTCGATGACGGCGACCGTGTGCCCGTCGCGCTCGAGGGCGCTCGACAGCTCGGTACCCACCCGTCCACATCCGACGACTACGACGTGCACGGCCACCATGCAACTACCGGGCGCCGGAGGCGCACAACTTGGCTCGGTCGGTTGGAGTTCGAGCCGGGGGGCCGAGGGTAGCGTTTCGCCATGTACTCGTCGCTGAAGCGGTTCTTCGTCGGCCGCCCGATAGCGTCGGCGGAAGAGGAGAAACAGCGACTGCCCAAACGCATCGCCGTCGCCACGTTCTCCTCCGACGCCATCTCCTCCACGGCCTACGCGACCGAGGAGATCCTCTTCGTCGTCGCCCTCGGCGGCTCCAGCCTGCTCCTGGGCCTGTCGCAGCTGGTCCCGATCTCGCTGGTGGTGGCGGTGTTGCTCGTCATCGTCGTCGCCTCGTACCGCCAGATCATCTACGCCTACCCCAACGGGGGCGGCGCCTACGTGGTGAGCCGGGCGAACCTCGGTCGGTACCCCTCCCTGGTGGCGGGCGCGTCGCTGATGGTCGACTACGTGCTCACCGTCGCCGTGTCGATCTCGGCGGGGGTGGCGGCCATCATCTCGCTCCCGGCCTTCCGCGAGTGGGAGCGGCATCGTGTCTGGATGGCCCTCCTGCTCATCCTGGTGATCACGCTCGCCAACCTCCGGGGCATCAAGGAGTCGGGGCGGGTGTTCGCCATCCCGACGTACCTGTACATCGTCAGCCTGGGTGGGCTCATCCTCTACGGCCTCTACCGGGAGGTCTTCGGCGACCTCCAGCCCATCCCCTTCGACCCCCACAAGTCCGAAGCGGCACGCGAGGCCGGGGGAGCCCTGGGCCTGTTCCTCATCGCCCGGGGGTTCTCTTCGGGGGCGGTCGCCCTCACCGGGATCGAGGCGATCTCCAACGGCGTCCCCGCCTTCCGCAAGCCGGAGTCCAAGAACGCCGCCACCACCATGGTCTGGCTCGGCATCATCCTGGGCACCCTCTTCTTCGGGGTGTCCGTGCTGGCGCACCACCTCCATCCGTATCCGAGCCACGAGGAGACGGTGATCTCCCAGATGGGGCGGGTGGTCTACGGGGGCGGCCCCATCTATGTCATCCTGCAGTTCGCCACCGCCGCCATCCTCACCCTGGCCGCCAACACCGCCTACGCCGGGTTCCCGTGGCTGTCGTCGATCATCGCCCGCGACGGCTACCTGCCCCGCCAGCTCGCCAGCCGGGGCGACCGGCTCGTCTTCTCCAACGGCATCGTGATCCTGGCGGTGTTCGCCTCGCTGCTGATCATCGCCTTCGGCGGCATCACCAACGCCCTGATCCCGCTCTATGCCGTCGGGGTGTTCACGTCGTTCACGCTCAGCCAGACGGGCATGGTCGTTCACCATCGCCGGAAGAAGGAGCAGGGCTGGCAGCGGAAGATGGCCATCAACGCCGTCGGCGCGTCGGCCACCGCACTGGTCTTGTTCATCGTCGCCGTCACCAAGTTCTCCAAGGGGGCCTGGCTGCCCATCGTCGTAATCCCCGTCATCATCGCCCTGTTCCTGGCCATCAAGCGTCATTACGACCGCGTCGCCCGGGTCCTCGAGATCTCGCCGAGAGAGGCCCGGCCGGAGGCGATAAACCACACCGTGGTCGTGCTGGTCGGGCGAGTCCACCAGGGGGTCGTGAAGGCGCTCTCGTACGCCCGTTCCCTGCGGCCGCAGCACCTGGTCGCCGTGTACGTGTCCTTCGACGAGGAGGACCGGTTGTCGCTCGAGCGGCAGTGGAAGGACCTCAAGATCGACGTCCCCCTCGAGATCGTCGCCTCGCCTTATCGAGAGCTGTTGGGGCCGATCGAGCGCTACATAGACGAGCTCGACGCCCGTTGGGACAACGACACCGTGACCGTCGTCATCCCCGAGTTCGTGGTGGGGAAGTGGTACGAGGCCGTCCTCCACAACCAGTCCGCCCTGTTCCTCAAGGCCAAGCTGTTGTTCCGCGAGGGCACGGTGGTCACGTCTGTGCCGTACCACGTCGACCACAAGGAGGGCGACGAGGACCTGGCAACGGAAGAGGTCAAGGCGGCCGCCAAGGTCGTCGCCAAGGTGGACGTCAGAGAGGCGGCCAAGGACGGCGGCAGGGCAGAGCCCAAGAAAGAGGCGAAGGAGGAGGCCGAGGAGGGCGCCGAGTCGCCTTCCTCGGCTACCGAGCGCACGACCTGAGGAGCGGCGCCGCGGTGGGCGCCGCGGCTTGACTTTCAGGCCACCAAAACCTAGGTTCCTGTGCGCTGAACCAATGGACGTAGCCCTTACGAAATCCGAGCGCGAGGCGCTCAAGTCGCTCTACCGGCTGTCGCGGGACGGTCAGGACGCCCACACCGGCGCACTCGCCGAGCTGCTCGGGGTCTCCCCGGGGACGGCGACGGCCATCGTCAAGCGCCTGGCCGAGCGGGGTCTTCTCGACCACAAGCTCTACCGGGGCGTCGAGCTCACCGAGGCGGGCCGCAGCGCGGCGGTGGCCGCCATCCGCCGCCACCGCATCGTCGAGCGCTTCCTGTCCGACATGCTGGGCTACGCCTGGAACGAGGCTGACCGCCTGGCCACCGCCTTCGAGCACGAGCTGCCGGCCGAGGTGGAGAACCGCCTCTACCTCGCCCTCGACCGGCCCGCCTCGTGTCCCCACGGGTTCCCGATCCCGCCGCCCGAGGTGGCCGAGATCCCCGAGATGCCGCCGCTCTACAACCTCGAGCCCGGCGACGTGGCCGAGGTGGCGGTGCCCGGCTCCACCGATCCCGAGCTGATCGAGTTCCTCGACACCCTCGGTCTGCGGCCGGGGGTGCGCATCGAGGTGGTCGAGAAGCACCCCTTCGACGGGCCCGTGGTGGTCCGCGTCGACGGGCAGGAACGCACCGTGGGCGAGCGGGTCGCCCGCCAGATCTACGTCAAGAAGGCAGACCCTTCCGCCAGAGAGGAACAGCCCGTATGACCCCCCTTCTCGCCGCCGAGGGCGGCTACCAGCCGTTCGAGCTGGGCGGTGCCGAGTGGTTCTGGCTGGTGTTCTCGGCCCTCGCCGCCGTCCTTGCCCTCGTCGTGGGCTACACGCTCATGCGGGGCGTGCTGGCCGCTGACCAGGGCACGCCGACCATGCGCGAGATCGCCGGCGCGATCCAGGAGGGCGCCATGGCGTACCTGCGGCGCCAGTTCCGCACGATCGCGGTGATCGTGGTGCCGCTGGCCGTCCTCGTCTTCCTCACCTCGACCCGGGTGCTCAAGGGCGACGGTGAGGAGGCGCTGAGCTTCTTCCAGTCCGGCCTGTTCCGCACCCTCGCCTTCCTGGGGGGCTGCGTCATGTCCGGCCTCACCGGCTTCATCGGGATGAGCCTGGCCGTGCGAGGCAACGTGCGTACCGCCGCCGCCGCCCGCTCGGGGTCCCTGCCCGGGGCGCTGCGGATCGCCTTCCGCACGGGCGGCGTGGCCGGCATGTTCACGGTGGGCCTGGGCCTGCTCGGGGCGACGCTCATCATCATGCTGTTCCAGAACACCTCCACCGCCATCCTCGTCGGGTTCGGGTTCGGCGGGTCGCTCCTGGCCCTGTTCATGCGGGTGGGCGGGGGCATCTTCACCAAGGCGGCCGACGTGGGTGCCGACCTGGTCGGCAAGGTCGAGGCCGGGATCCCCGAGGACGACCCCCGCAACGCCGCCACCATCGCCGACAACGTGGGCGACAACGTGGGCGACTGCGCCGGGATGGCGGCCGACCTCTTCGAGTCCTACGAGGTCACGCTGGTGGCGTCGATCATCCTGGGCTTCGCCGCCTTCGAGTCGATCGGCATGAACCCCGCCCTGGGAGTCATCTTCCCGGTCATCGCCCGGGCCATCGGCGTGCTGGCGTCGATCGTCGGCGTCTACGCGGTCCGGGCCAAGGCCAACGACAAGACGGCCATGGCGCCCATCAACCGGGGGTTCTTCACCGCCGGGGTGCTCACGGTGGTGGGCACCTTCCTGGTGGCCCAGTTCTACGTGGAGAACCTGCGGGTGTTCTGGGCAGTCGTGGTCGGGTTGGTGCTGGCCCAGGTGGTCAGCCGGCTCACCGAGTACTTCACGTCCACCGAGAAGCCGCCAGTGCGGGAGATCGCCGAGGCGGCCCGCACCGGCCCCGCCACCACCGTCCTCTCGGGGATCAGCTCCGGCCTCGAGTCGACGGTGTGGGCGGTGGTGGCCATCGCCGGTGCGCTCGGCGTCGCCATCGCCCTCGGCGACGGCAACATCCAGTTCTCCCTCTACCTGGTGGCGCTGGCGGGCATGGGCATGCTGGCTACCACCGGCGTGGTCGTGTCCGAGGACACCTTCGGGCCGGTGGCCGACAACGCCGCCGGCATCGCCGAGATGTCCGGGGAGTTCGAGGGCGAGCCGGAGAAGATCATGGTGAGCCTCGACGCGGTGGGCAACACCACCAAGGCCATCACCAAGGGGTTCGCCATCGGGTCGGCGGTGATCGCGGCGGTGGCCCTCTTCGCCTCGTTCATCGAGACGGTGGGCAGCGAGCTCGACCTGGGCAAGGTGGGCACCGACCTGTTCCGCGACGCCGCCACCCAGATCAACGTCGCCGACCCCAAGACGTTCATCGGCCTCCTGATCGGGGGGTCCATCGCCTTCTTGTTCTCGGCCCTCGCCATCAGGGCGGTGGGCCGCACCGCCGGCACCGTCGTGCTCGAGGTGCGCCGCCAGTTCCGCGAGCACCCGGGGATCATGGACGGCACCGAGCGCCCGCAGTACGGGCGGGTGATCGACATCTGCACCGCCGCGTCGCTGCGGGAGCTGGCCACGCCCGCCCTGCTGGCGGTGCTGACGCCGGTGATCATCGGGTTCGGCATCAACTACCTGGCCCTCGGCGCCTTCCTCGCCGCGGTGATCCTCACCGGCCAGCTCATGGCCGTGTTCCTGTCCAACGCCGGCGGCGCCTGGGACAACGCCAAGAAGTACATCGAGGACGGCCACGAGGGCGGCAAGGGGTCCGACGCCCACAAGGCGGCGGTGATCGGCGACACCGTGGGCGACCCGTTCAAGGACACCGCCGGCCCCGCCCTGAACCCGCTCATCAAGGTGATGAACCTGGTCTCGCTGCTCATCCTCCCGGCGGTCATCAACCTGGCCGACAACGACGCGGCGCGCTACACCATCGCCCTCGGCGCCCTGGCCGTGCTGGCGGCGGCCATCGCCTTCTCCAAGCGGGCGACCGTCGCCCTCGACGCCGACCAGGTCCCCGGCCCCGAGGAGAAGGCCCTGGAGGCGGCCGGCGAGCGCTGACCGGTTACTCGGCCACCGCCCGCTCCGCTTGGCGTTCCCGGCGCTCGCGGCGGTGGCGCAGCGCCTCCCGCACCACGGGGAGGAATGACACCACCACGATCGCCGCCACGATGGGGTACAGGTA
>DATACM010000228.1:0-5769 GCA_036259055.1 Acidimicrobiales bacterium
CGATGGCGGCGGCCTGCACGTAGGCGATCGTCGTCGTCGACACCGCCCGGTAGTCGACCGTCCGCCGGGCGGTACCGAAGAGGTCCCAGCCGCGGCCGAAAGGGTCAGAGGCGAACGCCAGCGCGGTCTGGCCCTCGAAGACGAAGAGGGAGAAGTAGTGGGCCACGGCGTAGGCGACGACGATCGGCACCAGCGAGTGCACGAAGGCGCCGGCCAGCTCGTCCGGGTCTCGAGCCTGCATCCTGCTCATCACCCGCATGGCGCCGAGGTAGGCCACCGTCACCAGGCCGATGGCCCACACCAGGCCCAACGTCGACACCGCGGTGAGCGGCCACTTCCCCAGCCCGTCGGTCAGATCGGTCCAGAGCCGGGTGCGGGAGATGCCGTCGAACGTCGTCGAGCCCAGGCCCACCAGCACCAGCGCCTGCAGCCCGGGGCGCGGCTCGAGCGCCGCCAGACCGACCAGCGGGGGGCGGGCGCGCAGGCGGCCGTCCCCATCCGTGTAGAGCGGCGCCATGCGGGCGATGACGCCGAAGAAGGCGGCGAAGGCCTCGCCGCGCCGGAGCCAGTCCCTGCCTCGGCGCGCCGCCGCGAGCAGGACCACCACCGTGTAGGCGACGATGGCCAGTCCCAGCACCCGGGGCTTGGCCCGGTCGGGGTAGACGATCTCGAGCCACACGAAGGCGAACAGCCCAACCGCAGCGGGCCAGTAGCCGGCGTCCGTCTCCGGGGCGGCCGAGCCCCCGCGCAGCCGCTCGACCGCCGCCGCCAGGGTGTCGAACGGGCTCAGCACCCGCCACAGGTCGCCCGCCAGGGCGCTGACCAGGATCATCCCGACCCAGAACACCACGTACACGGCGACGGGCGCGATGTTGGCGGTCGGGTCGGCATCTCCGAACAACGCCGCCGCCAACACGACCGCGAAGAAGGCGATGCCCACCACCCGCCCGATCACCGCCAACACCTCGGTCGCCGCCGGCGAGGCCGGGGGCACGAGCACCCCGATCCTCCCTCCCTCGAGCCGAGCGGTGGGCCACAGCACGGCGAGGGCGGCGAACGACAACACAAGGGCGCCCGCCGCGCCGTAAGCGAACATCCACACGGGAAGGGGAAGGTCCGACCGCCCGCCCAACCCGTGTGCTCCCGCCGGTGCGGCGGAGCTCAGCGTGATGGCAAGCAGGGTCCCGGCAAGGGTCAGTCCTCGTCGGGCCCCCGTCACGGCTCGACCTCGAGGCTGAAGAGGCGGCGGTGCGCCTTCTCCAGCTCGACCTCGAAGACGCCGGGGAGGTTGGCGACGAAGGTGATCTCCGCCGGCCCGGTCGGACCGACCGCGAACCGGTGGTTGTAACCGTGGACGTGCACCTCCTCGACGGCGTCGCTCGTGACGCGCAGCCGGATCCGCTCGTTCAACGGCACCTCGTGGCGCCCGCCGCCCTCGACCGAGCCCCGTCGGACCACCACCTCGATCAGGCGGGCCGCCAACGTGGTCGTCGGACCGGGCGCGGTCGTCGGAGCCCCCGCCACCGTGGTCGGCGTGGCCTCCTCGTCGCCGTCCCCACAGCCGGCCAACCCCGCCGCCAGCACGGCGGCCAGGGCAACGCGCGCGGCCAGGCGCGCTCGTGAAAGCAGCTTCATCCTCTCCCCTGTCGTCCGAACGGATGCGTCAGCGGAAGCGGCGGGGAGGACCTCGGGGGCTGACGGTGGCCAGGAGCAGGGCGGTGGCCGGAGGGAGGACGGTCGGCACCGGCCAGCTGCCGGTCGCTGCCCGCCACCGAGGGGGAGAACCGAGCACCGCGACGGACCGGCCGCCCGCCCACGAAGCAGCCCGCAGGAGCAGGCCGGCGGCGGCGGCAACCGCCACCTGCGAGCACAGGCCCAGCCACAGCGCGGGGGACGAGAGGACGCCGAGGGGGTCACCGACGAGGGCGTGCTCGATCAGCTCCTGGAGGACGAACACCGCCCATTGCGCCGCTACGAGGAAGCGGACCTGGGCGGCGCCGTCCTGCTGGTGGCCCCTCGACCGCCCGGAGGACACCGCCGCCCAGACGACGGCTGCCGCCAGCGCGGGCAGCGCGACCGCTGCCACGGCCGGCAGGTACCCGTGCTGGACGGCGTGTGACCCCTCGTGGCCGCTCCCGGCGACCAGGTAGCCGAGCCAGTGGCCGACCAGCACGGCGGCGGGTACGACGAGGACGGCGGGAGTGGAGCGGGCCGACCGCACGACCTGAGCCTACGCCCGGCGTTCTCCGACCAGCGGTCGGCGACGAGGGCCCGAGCAACGGGCGCGGTTAGCGTTCCCGTGTGACGTCGGTCGTCGAGAGGCTCGGCTACCCGCCCGACACCCGCCTGCTCATCGTCAACTGCGACGACCTCGGGTCGTGCCACGCCGCCAACGTCGGGGTCTACGAGGCCCTGCGCGACGGCGTCGCCACCAGCGCCAGCCTCATGGTCCCCTGCCCGTGGGCCCGCGACGCGGCGGCACGGTACCGGGGAGAGGACATCGGCGTGCACCTCACGCTGAACGCCGAGCACGACCTGTTCCGCTGGGCGCCGATCACCCAGGCGCCCTCGCTCCTCGACGGCGACGGCGGCTTCCCCCGCACCCTCCAGGACCTGTGGGACCACGCCGACCTCGACGAGGTCCGCCGCGAGTGCCGCGCCCAAGTAGAGCGAGCGATCTACTGGGGCTTCGACGTCAGCCACCTCGACTCCCACATGGCCGCCCTCGAGCTGCGGCCCGAGTTCTTCGACGTCTACCTCGAGCTCGCCGTCGATTTCGGCCTCCCCGTCCGGCTCGGCCCTGCGTCCGCCGAACGGGCGGTGGGGTTCCCCTTCCGTGCCCTCGCCGCCGAGGAGGGCGTGCTCTCGCCCGACCATGTCGTGCGGACCCAGGAGGTGGGCAGCCGGCGGGCCATCGAGCGGGCCCTCGTCGACCTGCCCCCCGGGATCACCGAGCTGCGGGTCCACCCCGCCATCGACAGCGCCGAGCTACGGGCCTTCGCCCCCGACTGGGCGGGGCGGGTCGACGACCACGACCTGGTGACCGGCCACTCGACCCTGCGGGCCCTCGGCGAGCGGGCCGGCGCCCGTTTCATCGGCTACCGGGCCCTGCGCGACCTCCAGCGCAGCCAGTGAGGTGACTACGCCCGTCTCCCCACCACGACGGGGGCGTTCTCGGTGGCGACCACCCCGCCGGCGGCCTCCTGGGTGATGGCGAACCCCCACGCGTCGGCGGCCGCCTTGAAGCCGGTCGGCCCCGGCTTGGTGCCCAGCACCCCCACCGAGATCTTGCTGCTGCCGACCAGGGCCCAGAGCTGGTAGGTGCGGTCGGGCCCCAGCTCGGGCAGGTTCGACGAGACCAGGTAGCCGGTGCCGTCGGGCAGCACGACGGTGTCGGCGCGCAGCCGCCGGTCGGCCGAGACGAGCTCGATGCGCCGGGCGGTGGGGTCGGCCGCCGCCGCCCTTGCCGTGCGGTCGAGCTCGCGGGCCGGATCGGCGGCGGCGAGGTCGCCGGGGCGGCGCTCGTCGTCCACCACCTTGACCCCCAGCACCCCGATGACGGCCGCCGCCGCCACCGCGGCCACGGCCGCGGCGACGCCCAACGGCCCCGCCCGCCGGCGCGCCCGCTCGATGGGGACGACCGGCGCCGGAGGCATCTGCAACGGCGGCGGTGTCTCCTCGAGGGAGCTGGCGATCCGGTCCCAGAGCCCTTCGGGCGCCCGGGTCGAGGCGGGGGCGAGGTAGGCGGCGACCTCACGATGCTCGCTGACCTCGTCCTGGCACGCCCGGCAGTCCCGCACGTGGCGCTCCACCTCCGCCCGCTCGTCGCCGTCGAGGGCGTCGAGGGCGTAGACCCCGAGGAACCCGGCGGCCTCGTCGTGGGTCAGCTCTCGGCTCATGACACCCCAACCCCAACGTCCACCAGGTCCTGGCGCAGCCGGCGCAGCCCGGACCGAATTCGGCTCTTCACTGTACCTTCGGGCTGGTCGAGCAAGACCGCGACCTGGCGGTACGTGTGGCCCCCGAAGTAGGCGAGCTCGATCGCCTTGCGCTCGTCGCTGGGCAGCCCGGCCACCACCTCCTTCACCTGGGACGCCACCGTCAGGTCGATGACCTCCCGCTCGATGTCGACGCCGTGCTCGGCCGTCTCCCGGGCCTCCCGCTCCTCCCGCCGGCGGCGGGACGTCTCCGAGCGGAGGAGGTCGACCGACCGACCGTGGACCTGGGCGAGGAGGTACGAGCGCAGGCTTCCCCGTTCCGGGTCGAAGCGCTCCGGCTCGTTCCACAGCCGGAGGAACACCTCCTGCAGCACCTCCTCGGCCAGCTCGCGGTCGTTGAGGAGGCGACGGGCGAGGGCGAAGGCGGCACCAGCGTGGCGGCGGTACGCCTCGGCGAGGGCGTCCTGCCGCCACCGGCCGATGGCCACTACCAGAGCGGCGTCGCCGGCGTCACTGAGGGACATGGCAGCCACAACATCCCCTCTTCGGCGCCGGGCGAAGCACCGGATGCCCGATCGGCGGTGGGGGCCGCCGGCTGGCGGGGCCACCGGGCGAGTGCCCTAGGCTCCGCCCCGTCTGCCTCAGCTCTTGCACCCAGGAGGTGACCGTCGTTGTCGATCGACGAGAAGGCGCTCGGTGAGCTGCTGGTCGAGTCGCAGGACCTGCACTCCGACGCCAGGCGGTCGAGCCGGGAGTCGCTGGCCGCCATGGTCGAGCTCGGCGAGGAGCGGCGCGCCGGCGGCGGCTTCGACGGCGAGGAGCGAGCGGACTTCGCCGCCGAGCGCCGCCGCCTGATGCGCACGACCCTCCTCCGCGCCGGCGCCGCCGGGACCGGGCTGGGCGCCGCCCTCCTCCGGTGGATGGCCCGCCCAGCGCTCGCCGACGAGGCGCTCGATGTGCAGATGCTCCAGACGTCGGCGTCGATCGAGAACCTGGCCGTCGCCACCTACGACAAGGCCCTCGCCCTCGACTTCATCGGCGGCGGGGCCGCCAACCGGACGGTCAGGGACTTCGTCAACAGGACGCGGGACCAGCACCGCGAGCACGCCACCGCCTTCAACGCCGCCGTCACCCGGCTCCGGGGCCAACCGCAGACCGGCCCCGATCCCATCCTCGAGACGGCGGTGAACAAGGCGCTCAACCCGGCACCCGACGGACCGGCGGCGGTGGTCGATCTGGCCGTCGAGTTGGAGACCGCGGCGGCGCAGACCTACCAGAGCAACGTGGCCGCCCTCACCGACGCCCAGGCCCGGAGCCTCACCGCCAGCATCATGGGGGTGGAGGCCCAGCACGTCTCCTTCCTCTTGACGGTCAAGGCCCTGCTCGGTGCCAACCAGCCCGACCTGATCGCCCTCGACCCGACGAACGCCGCCAAGCTGCCCGAGACGGCTGGGACCGCCGGCGTCCCGGAGCCCTTCGGCAAGACCGAGAAGGCCCGACCGGCGGACGAGGGAGCGCTCGGGTGAGGAGCAGGCGGAGGTCCCCCCTCCAGCTCAGCGAAGGCGAGCTGGTCGCCCTGACCCGCGACCTCGACGAGCGGCACCACGCGACGCTGCCGGTCATGCGGTCGGCGGCGGCCGAATGGTCGGAGGAGCTGCGCACCACCCGCCGCCGGTTCCTCGCCGGTGGCGCCGCCCTCGGCGGCCTCCTGCTGGCCGGGTGCGGCGACGCGAGGTATGAGGGGGAGGAGACCCGCGGCGAGGTGCTGGGCGCCCGCCAGCCCCGTCCCCCGACCGGCGACTTCGCCATCGCCGCCCTCGCCGCGTCGATC
>DATACM010000229.1:0-5747 GCA_036259055.1 Acidimicrobiales bacterium
CGGCCAGCACCTGGTGCACCAGCGAGCCGAGCTGGGCGTGGACACCGGCGTCGCTGCGGGCGCCCAGGACGTACTCGTAGGCGTAGCGCAGGGGGCAGTCGTCGTAGGTGGCCAGCTGGCTCGCGGACAGGCGCAGGTGCCCGTCGGGGAAGGGCGGAGCGGCGCCGGCGGTGACGGCGCGCGCCGGGAGGAGTGGGCCGGGGGCGAGGGGGAGGCGCACCGCCCCCTGGGCCCACGCCTCGACGAAGCGGCTCAGCAGCACGCCCGGCTCGGGTGCGGCGGTGCCAACCAGCCGGTGGGTCGCCCGAGAGCAGGCGAGCTCGAAGAGTGCCCGCTCCTCGGCCAGCGCCCGCCGGCGGCGGTCGGCGGGCTCCGTTGCGCCGCCATCCTCGAGGAGGGCGGGGTCGAACAGCCGGGGCCGGGACCGGACGTCGGGGAGCTCGCCCTCGACGCAGCCGGCGACCACGACGGTGTGCCACTCCCGGCCGCGCGCCCCGGCGACGGAGCCGACGGTGACGGAGTCGGCCGCCACCCGCGACGCCGCCGACCGCCACGGGTCGGTCGGGACGGGGCCATCGGCGTACGTCGAGAGGAACCCGGCCAGACGCTCGCCGGGACGGCGCTCGGCCCGGCGGGCCAGGCCGTCGAGGAAGGCGACGAGGGCGTCGAGGGCGCGGTCGTCGCCCGTGCCGTCGGCGTCGACGAGATGGGAGAGGGCCCGCCGCCAGACCTCGAAGGCCAGCGACGAAGGGGGCTCGCTCGCGGCGCGCCCCACCAGGTCGCGGCGTAGGTCGGCGAGGGCGGCCAGGCGGGGATGGGCCTCCAGGGGTATCCCGCCGCGGGCGGCCTCCAGTCGAACGGCCCGTACCTCGGCGGGGTCGAGGCCGGCCACCGGCGACGCCACCAGGCGGTCGAGGGCGCGGGTGTCCCCGGCGACCCACCGCAGCACGTCGAGGACCGCGCGCACGACCGGCTCGTCGGCGGGGGCGGCGTCGGCCTCGAAGGCGGCGGCAGGGACGCCGTGGCGGGCGAGCGCCCGGGTGATGGCCCGGCCGCGGCCGCCCGAGGGATGGCGCACCAGGACGGCCATCCGGTCCCAGGGCACGCCCGCCTCGCGGGCGGCCAACAGCTCGCCGGCGACCGCCTCGGCCTCGACCGCCGGATGGCTGCACGTGACCAGGCGGGGAGCCGCCGGCGCCCGGAAGGCCCGGGTGAGCGAGAGCGACGTCCCCCCGGGAGGGCCGGGGCCGTCCCGGGCATCGAGCCGCCATCGGTGGGCGTCGCGATCGTCCTCCCCCTCGTCGGTGGCCAGGGTGACGCTCGCGCCTGCCCCCGCCAGCGACGCCACCAGGCGGGGGGCGGCGGGCGGGGCGGCAGCCGCGTCGTCGACCAGCACGTGGGCGAACCGACGACCTCCGGCGCCGCCCGCACCCTGCTGTTCCACCAAGCGCACGGCCACCGCCAGGAGCCCCGACGCGTCGAGGAGGCCGCGGCCCGCGAGGGCGGCCCGGTAGCGGGCGGCGAAGGCGAGGAGGTCGGCCCACCGCGCCCGCTCGGCCGGACCGGCACGCTCGGCGCGGGCGAGCACCTCCGTGTCGGGGAGGAACGAGGCCTGGACATCGGCGACGGCGGCGGCCACCTCGTCGGTGAACGCCTGGCGGCCCAGGAGGTGGGCGCACGAGGGCCACCGGCCGGGACCGTCGGCGGCCAGCAGGCGGCCCACCTCCTCCCGCTGCTCGGCGGCGGTGAGCAGGACAGGCGCCTGCCCCGCCCCGGTCAACAGGTCGTGCGCCAGCCCCCACGGCGTGGTGACGGGGAGGCTGTCGAACCCACCGGCGAGGTGGGGGAGCACGGCGTCGAGGAAGCGACCGGCGGCGGCCCGGGTGGCGCAGAGGACGACGACGGCCGAGGCCGGCACCTCGGCCACGAGGCGGAGGTAGCGGGCGACCAGGGCGGTGGTCCTCCCTGTCCCCGGCCGGCCGCGGACCCGCAGGAGGCCGCCCCGGTGGTCGACCACCGCCTGTTGCTCGGTTGTCAGCGCCAGTGCCTCCACCAGGCCGAGGCTACCGAGGGGGTGTGACGCTCACGGGGTGGCGGACGTCGTGCCTCGCCGGCCTCAGCCCACCCACTGCCCGCGGCGCTGGAGGACTTCCTTCAGCACGACCGGTCGATCCGTCATGATCCCGTCGATGCCCATGTCGAGCAGTTGCTCCATCTGGTCGGGGTCGTCGACGGTCCACACGTGGACGGGGAGCGACCGGCGGTGGGCGGCGGCCAGGAAGCGGCGGTCGACCACCTTCACGCCCTGCCAGCGCAGCGGCACCTGGGCGCAGTCGGCGGCGAAGCGGCCGCACGGCACCCAGTAGCCGGCCGCCCGGAGGCGGGCCACCTCGACCGGACCGGTTCCCGTGCAGACCCGTCCGGCGGTGAGCTGGCGGAACCGGGCCAGACGGCGGTCGGAGAAGGCGGATACACAGACACGGTCGTGCGCCCCCGTGCGGTCGAGTGCCTCGACCAGAGGCCGGACGGAGGCGTCGTGCTTGGGATCGATGTTGACCCGCACGTCCGGCCACGCCCCGAGCAGCTCTTCGAGTAGCGGGATGGGTTGACCGTCGACGCGAGCCTGTCGCACCTCCGACCACGGCAGGGCGGCGATGCGGCCGCGCCGGTCGGTGAGCCGGTCGAGGACGTCGTCGTGGAAGGCGACGAGGACGCCGTCGGCGGTGAGGTGCACGTCGGTCTCCAAGTAGCGGTACCCGAGGCCGACGGCGTGCTCGAAGGCGGCCATGGTGTTCTCAGGCCATTCGCCGGCGCCTCCCCGGTGGGCGAAGGGGATCGGCCCCGGGTGGTCGAGGAACGCCCAGCGAGTCGTCACGCCTCCTGCGGCGTTGCGGGCGCGTCGGCTGGGCGGAAGATCGTCTCGCGGTAATGGCGGAGCTCGGCGATGCTCTCCCGGATGTCGCCGGCCGCCCGGTGGGCGCCCTGCTTGCGGGGGACGGCGGCGAAGACGTCGGGGTACCACCGCCGGCAGAGCTCCTTGACGGTGGAGACGTCGATCGACCGGTAGTGCAGCCACCGGTCGAGGTCGGGGAGGTAGGCGGCGAGGAAGCGGCGGTCGGTGCCTATGGAGTTGCCGCACAGCGGGACGGTGCCGGGCTCGGGGACGTGGGAGCGGATGAAATCGAGCGTGGCCTGGCCCGCCTCGGCGAGGGACAGCGACGACGCCTCGATGGCATGGATGAGGCCGCTGCGGGTGTGCATCTGGCGGACGATGTCGTCCATGGCGGCCAGCGCCTCCGGGGGCTGGTGGACGACAAGGTCCGGGCCCTCGGCGACGATCTCCAAGTCGTCGTCGGTGACCATGGTGGCGATCTCGACGATGACGTGGGTGGCCGGGTCGAGGCCGGTCATCTCGAGGTCCATCCACACCAGCACGGCCGGCGATCGTAGGCTGCCCCGCCGTGATCGAGGTGCCCCTCGTGCAGCTCGACCCCGACCTCCCCCTGCCCTCCTACGCCCGGGAAGGCGACGCCGGGGCGGACCTCGTCGCCCGGGAGGGTGTGCGGCTGGCGCCCGGTGGGGGACGGGCGCTGGTGCCGACCGGGGTGGCGGTGGCCATCCCCGTGGGATGGGCCGGCTTCGTGCTGCCACGCAGCGGGCTCGCCTTGCGCCACGGCGTCACCTGCCTGAACACGCCCGGGCTGATCGACGCCGGGTACCGCCACGAGTTGTTCGTTCTCCTCGTGAACACCGACCCGCTCGAGCCCTACGAGGTGCGCCGCGGCGACCGCATCGCCCAACTGGTGGTGCAGCGGGTGGAGCAGGTCCGGTTCGCGGTGGCCGCCGAGCTCCCTCCGTCGGAGCGGGGGCGGGGCGGCTTCGGCCACACCGGTCGCTGAGCGCTCAGCGCGGCGGCACCGACGTGGTCGCCGTGCCCGGGAGCCAGATGGCCGACCCGTCGTGGCCGCACGTCACCGGGCGCGCCGTCCCTTGGGCGCGCTCGAGGGCGACGAGGGCGGCGGCGCCAGCATCCAGGGCGTCGTGCGACCACATCTTCAGCCAGGCCCCCGACAGTCCGGCTCGCTCGAGCAGCTCGACGCGAGCCCCGGCGCCGGCGCGGGTGTGTTTGGGCGGCAGCCGCCGGCCCCCGGCGAGGACGCGGAAGGCGGCGTGGGGGTAGACCTCGACGGGCTCGTGCCCTTCGGCCCGCAGGGCGGCGAACAGCTCGATCCCCACCCGGATCCAGCCTGGCGCCGGCTCGACGGGCGTCGTCCACGGGACCCAGATGCCGTGGTGGCGGCCGAGCGTGATCTCCGCGCACCGGGCGGTGCGAAACTTGGGCGCGAGCCCCTCCTCCGCCCGGTGCGGGGCGGTGCTCCCCCGGTCAGGCGAGTCGATGGCCACCTGGCGGGCGCCACCCGTCCATGCGACCAGCTCGTCGAGCTCGACGGCGTCGAAGACGCCGACCCCGACCACCGCCGCTCGAGCGTCCAAGGCGACGGCGTGGAGCCGCCGGGCCCCTACATCGATCCCGACGACCCGCACCTGATCAGCGTCGCACCGCCGACACCCTCGCCCCGACCAAAGGCCCTTGCTAAGGTAGGGATCTACTGCGGACGTGGCTCAGTTGGTAGAGCATCACCTTGCCAAGGTGAGGGTCGCGGGTTCGAGTCCCGTCGTCCGCTCCAAGAAGGTGCAGGTCAGAGGGCCTCCGCGGGCGCCTCTTCTCATGCGTAAGCGCTCTCGCCCATCCCTTGCCCATCCCTTGGTGCTTGTGAGGCCCCCCGGCGGGCGGCGCTTGGGCGCGGTGGACAGGCCGTGGCGGCGCAGCACCCGCGACACCCCGTTGGGCGACAGGCGAATGCCGCCCCATTCGGCCGGGCCAGCTCCACTGCGATGCGGGCGGGGCCGAAGCCGGGGTGGCCGAGGGCGAAGGCCACCACCCGCTGTTCGATGAGGGCGCTGGTGGCATTGGGCATGCGGGGGCCGCGCCGCTCCCGGGGCCGGAGGATCTCGGGGCCGAAGCGCAGCAGCTGGCGGCGCCAGCGGTAGTAGGTCGAGGGGTGGATGCCCATGGCTCGACAGGCGGCCCGGGCGTTGCCGAGCTCCTCGGCCAGGGCGAAGACGCGCAGACGGAAGCGGAAGAGGGCATCATCAGGGCTCAAGGCGGTGCACTCCTCTCTGTGCAGTTGGAGCTGACGCAGAAAGGGTGCGCCGCCTTGCTACTGCGGCGGTGGATCCCCGCAGGCGGCCGAATGTGTCGCCACTACTCGGGGAGAGAGCACCTTAGGTCGGGGCAGCGACCCACAGCTCGTCAAGACTGAGGGACTCGCCCGCCACGTCGGAGACTCGACTACTGCCGCTTCCAGACCAATTCCGACGGGCGCCTCGCAAGACGGCATCCGCCCCATAGCGTTGCCGGGTAGGTGAGATGCCCGGGCGGCTACGCATCATCTGCCTCACCTCGCGGGCGCCGAGGGCCGCCCCCACGGGAACGGCCCGAGAACGGCACCGTTCGGGCGCACGGTAACAATCGCGGCCCCTGGACTCGAGCTCAGCCACCGGTAATCCAACGAGGTCGTCGCTTGCTAGCCCGGAGCGGACCCGCCATCGCGCAGGACGAATAGCCCAGCGCGGCTCTCCGTGATGAGCACCAGGCCGTTGCCCACGTCCACGCTGTCGACCCTCGGCGCGGGCACCGGAGGCACGAACGCTGCCAGCTCGCGGGGCGATGCAGGGCGGGAGAT
>DATACM010000230.1:0-8914 GCA_036259055.1 Acidimicrobiales bacterium
GCCTCGGCCAGGTAGCCGTCGAGGAAGGCCTGGCGGTTGCGCGCCTCCCAGGCCCGGGCCAGCTCGACGTCGTCGCGGTCCGAGAGCCCGACCAGCGACACGTAGTGGAGCGAGCGCAGCATGCCGGCGACGTCCCGCAACGGCGAGCTCGGCCGCCGCCGCTCCTCGAGGGGTCGGGCCGGCTCGCCCTCGAAGTCCAGCACGAACCAGCCGGCGTCGGTGCGCAGCACCTGGCCCAGGTGGTAGTCGCCGTGCACTCGGATGGAGGCGCCGGCGTCGCTCACCGACCGGAGGTTGTCGAGCACCCGCTGAACGGCGACCGGGTCGAGGTGGTCGGTGCCCACCCGGAGGGCCTGGCTGCCGATGTCCTCGGCCCACGCCAACGGATCGCCCGGCCGCCGGCCGAAGGCCTCGGCCATGGCCAGGTGCAGCTCGGCCGTGACGACGCCGAGCCGCTCGGCCTCCCCGGCGAAGTCGCCGCCCGCGTCGCCCGGCTCCGGCGCCGGGGGCGGGGGGGCGTTGGGGTCGATGACCGGCATGGACTGGGTGTCGTAGAGCCCGAAGAAGTCGCGGAGCGACGTGAGCGCCAACGCCCATCCCTCCACCCCGCCGAACAGGTACGGCTGCACCACCGCCAGGTGGGTGTCCTCGAGCGTCATGGTGGCGAGAGGGGCGGCGACGTGGGAGAACCCCACCGCGGCCAGGGCATCGGTCACCTCCACCTCGGGGTTGGGGCCCGGCTGCAGCCGGCGGAACAGCTTCAGGATGAGGCGGTCGTCGTAGACCAACGAGCTGTTCGACTGCTCGACGCCCACCGGGCGCACATGCTCGGCCCGCTCCTTGCCCTGCGTGACTCGGTCGAGCAGCACCAGGCCGAGCTCGTAGTCGAGGGTGGCCTCGTAGGCGAGGGCCCGCCCGTCGGGGGTGTCGATCTCTCCCAGCACCCCCTCGTCGTGGGTGCGGAGGAAGTCGGGGTGCTCGTGGGCCGGGCGCAGGCCCACGGCGACCTGGTAGCGCGCCCCGTCGGCGTCGACGACGAGGTCGACCAGCGCCGGCCACGGCGGCTTCATCTCCTCGATCCACACGGCCGCGAGAGACGACGGGGCGGTGTCGCCGGCGTACCAGCGCTGCCGGGGCAGGAAGCCGGCCACCGCCGGCAGGAGCGCCTCGGCGGCGATCATTTGTGCACCGTCTCCGATCGCGCACCAACGAATGCTTGCCGGGAGCTGCGCTCCTCCGCTGCGTTCGGCCACGCAGGCGGCGCTCCGCTTCGTTGCTCGCTCACTGCTCCACCAGGTCGAACCAGTAGAACCCGTGGCTGCCCAGCGTGAGCAGGAAGGGCAGCTGCCCGATCTTCGGGAACGGCACGCCCCCCGCCAGCTCCACCGGCACCCGGCCCTCGAAGCGGGCGAGGTTGAGCTCCACCGGCTGGGCGAACCGGCTCAAGTTGTTGACGCACAGGACGATGTCGTTGCCCACCTGGCGGAGGAAGGCGAGCACCGACGGGTTGTCGGCGGGGAGGACCTCGAAGCTGCCCACCCCGAAGACCTCGTTCCGGGTGCGGCGCACCTGCAGCATGCGCTGGATCCAGTGCAGGAACGAGCTGGGGTTGCGCATCTCCGCCTCCACGTTCACCGCCTGGTAGCCGTACACCGGGTCCATGAGCGGCGGCAGGTAGAGCTGGGCGAAGTCGGCCCGGCTGAAACCGGCGTTGCGGTCGGGAGTCCACTGCATTGGCGTGCGCACGCCGTCGCGATCGCCCAGGTAGATGTTGTCTCCCATGAGGATCTCGTCGCCGTAGTACAGGATGGGGCTACCAGGCATGCTGAAGAGCAGCCCGTAGAGGAGCTCGGCCACCCGCCGGTCGTTGTCCACCAACGACGCCAGCCTACGGCCGATACCGATGTTCCGCTTCATGCGGGGGTCCTGGGCGTACTCCTTGTACATGTAGTCCCGTTCCTCGTCGGTGACCATCTCGAGCGTCAGCTCGTCGTGGTTGCGGAGGAAGATCCCCCACTGGCAGCCGTCGGGGATCTCGGGGGTCTGGGCGAGGATCTCGGTGACGGGGTGTCGCTGCTCGCGGCGGATGGCCATGAACATCCGGGGCATGAGGGGGAAGTGGAAGCACATGTGGCACTCGTCCCCGTCGCCGAAGTAGTCGACGACGTCGGCCGGCCACTGGTTGGCCTCGGCGAGGAGAACCTTGCCGGGATGGGTGCCGTCGATCTCCTTGCGCAGGCGCTTGAGGTACTCGTGGGTCTCGGGCAGGTTCTCGCCGTTGGTGCCGTCGCGCTCGAACAGATAGGGCACGGCGTCGAGGCGGAAGCCGTCGAGGCCGATGTCGAGCCAGAAGCGGACCACGTCGCCCATGACCTGCTGCACCTCAGGGTTGTCGAAGTTCAGGTCGGGCTGATGGCTGAAGAAGCGGTGCCAGTAGTACTGCTGGCGCTGGGGGTCCCACGCCCAGTTGGAGCGCTCGTGGTCGACGAAGATGACGCGGGCCTCGGGCCACTTCTGGTCGTCGTCGTTCCAGACGTACCACTCCGCCTTGGGGTTGGTGCGGTCCTGGCGGGATTCCTGGAACCAGGGGTGCTGGTCGCTGGTGTGGTTCATGACCAGGTCGGCGATGATGCGGATGCCCCGGCGGTGCGCCTGCTCGACCAGCTCCACCGCGTCGGCGAGGTCCCCGTACTCGGGGAGGATCGAGAAGTAGTCGCTGATGTCGTAGCCGCCGTCGCGCAGAGGTGACTGGTAGAAGGGCAGGAGCCACAGACAGTCGACGCCGAGCCACTTCAGGTAGTCGAGCTTCTCGGTGAGACCGCTCAGATCACCCGCCCCGTCGCCGCTGCCGTCGTAGAAGCCCCGGACGAGGACCTCGTAGAACACGGCCCGCTGGTACCAGCGGTCGTCGGGCTCCATCACGGACGAGCGGCCGGCGCGGCGGGCGTGGCCGCCGCCGCTGGCGCCCGCAAGTGCAGCACGTGGGCCGGCTGTAGCACCGGGTCGAGGCGGACGTAGGGATGGGCTCCCTGCCACGTGTAGGTCGTGCCGGTGAGCTCGTCATGGGCCTCGAAGGGCAGGTCCGGCGGGAGCCCGAGGAAGCCGAGGTCGAGGGTGAGGGTGTCCTCGTGGGCGGCGTGGGGATCGAGGTTGACCACGACCAGCACCACGTCGCTGCGGTCGTCGGTGTGCTTCGACCAGGCGAGGATGTTGTCGTTGAGGGACGGGTGGAACCGGATGTTGCGGAGCTCCGAGAAGGCCGGGTGGCGGCGGCGGATCTGGTTGAGCCGGGTGACCAACGGGGCGATGGAGTCGGGCCTCGACCAGTCCCGGTGCTTGATCTCGTACTTCTCCGACCAGAGGTACTCCTCGTTGGCTCCGGAGGCGGGGACGTTCTCGCACAGCTCGTAGCCGCTGTAGATGCCGTAGGACGGCACGAGGAGGGAGGCGAGCACGAGCCGGAGCCTGAACGCCGCCGGCGGCCCGTCGCGCAGCGGGCCGGACAGGATGTCGGGCGTGTTGGGCCAGAAGTTGGGCCGCATGTAGTCGGCCTTGGGCCCGTGGGCGATCTCCTCGAGGTAGTCGCGCAGCTCCCACTTGCCGGTGCGCCAGGTGAAGTAGGTGTAGCTCTGGCTGAAGCCCACCTGGGCCAGCATGGCCATGATCTTGGGACGGGTGAACGCCTCGGCAAGGAACACGATGTCGGGGTGCTCGTCCTGGACGGCGGGGATCATCCACTCCCAGAAAGCGAACGGCTTGGTGTGGGGGTTGTCGACCCTGAAGATGCGCACGCCGTGGCCGATCCAGAACTCGACGATCTCCCGGCATGCTTCCCACAGCGCGACGCGGGCCTCCTCCGACTCGGGCCAGAAGTTGATCGGGTAGATGTCCTGGTACTTCTTGGGCGGGTTCTCGGCGTACTGGATGGAGCCGTCGGACCGGTGATGGAACCACTCGGGATGCTCCTTCACCCACGGATGGTCGGGCGAGCACTGGAGGGCGTAGTCCAGCGCCACCTCCATGCCCAGCGCCCGGGCCCGCTCCACGAAGTGGTCGAAGTCGGCCAGCGTCCCCAGGTCGGGATGGACGGCGGTGTGGCCGCCCTCGGCGGCGCCGATGGCCCAGGGGCTTCCGGGGTCGTCGGGACGGGCCCCGAGGGTGTTGTTGCGCCCCTTGCGGTGGGCGCGCCCGATGGGATGGATCGGCGGGAGGTAGACGACGTCGAACCCCATGTCGGCCACCGCCGGCAGGCGGTCGTCGGCCGCCGCTCGTAGCCCGCCCTCCGAGCGGGGGAACAGCTCGTACCACGCCCCGACGAGGGCGCGCTCGCGGTCGACCCAGAGCCGGTACGGGCGGCTGCGGGTGAGGTCGGTGGGATCGGGGACGCCCTCGAGAGCGGCCACCACCGCCGGGTCGAGGCCGGCGGCCAGTCGGTCGGCCAGAGCCAGGCCCGGGTCGCGCAGGCGGGCGGCCGCCTCGACGAGGGCGGACCGGTCGCCCTTGGCCACCTTGGGCGCCCGCGACTCGAGGAGGCGCGCCCCGTCCTCGCACTCCACCGCGACGTCCTGGCCGGCCTGGTACTTGACCTCGGTCTCGTGGGCCCAGGTGGCGTAGCGGTCGGTCCACGCCTCGACGACGAAGGTGTGCATCCCGAGGGCGGCCGGCTCGATCACCGCCTCCCAGCGGTCGTTGCCCAGGTGGCGCATCGGCGCGTCCGACCATTTGGCGTCGTCCTGAGGACGCCACCTGACGCGTGCCGCCAGCACGACGTGGCCGTCGCGGAAGACGTCGGCTGAGACCCGAACGGCTTCTCCGATGACAGCTTTGGCCGGATGCTCACCGCTGGGGGTCCGGGGCCGCAGGTCGTCGATCACGATCCGTCCGGTCACCGGTAGCCAACCGTACCCGCTCGCACTCCACCGCCCTCAATCTCCGCTGGGAGTGGCCGCTGACCTCCGACTACCTTCTGCCGGCTGTGAGGGCGCTGCGCAGCTTCACCGTCCGGCCGACGTTGCCCCCCGCCCTGGCCCCGCTGCACGACCTGGCCATGAACCTGCGCTGGTCGTGGGACCGCCAGACCCAGGAGCTCTTCCGGTCGGTCGACGCCGTCGCCTGGGACGCCGCCGGCCACGACCCCGTGCGCCTGCTCGGGATGGTCGGACGCCACCGCTGGGACGAGCTGGCCGGCGATCCCGTCTTCGGGCAGGCCATGGCCGAGGCCCACGCCAGCCTCCGCCGCCACCTGCAGAGCGAGCTGTGGTTCCACCAGGAGGAGCGGCGGCTGCGGTCGGTCGCCTACTTCTCCCCCGAGTTCGGCATCACCGCCGCCCTTCCCCAGTACTCCGGCGGGCTGGGTGTGCTGGCGGGCGACCACCTGAAGGCGGCCAGCGGGCTGGGCGTCCCGCTGGCCGGCGTCGGCCTGCTGTACCGGCAGGGCTACTTCCGCCAGGAGCTGGCGCCCGACGGGTGGCAGCAGGAGCGTTACGTCACGATCGACCCTCACGGCATCGCCCTCTCGGCGTGCGACAGCGTGCGCGTCGACGTGGCCGAGCCCGACCGGGTGCTGGTGGCGCGCGTGTGGAAGGCCGACGTCGGACGGGTGCCGCTCTTCCTGCTCGACACCGACGTCGAGGAGAACGACCCCGACGCCCGCGGCGTGACCGACCGCCTGTACGGCGGGGACACCGAGCACCGCCTGCGCCAGGAGATCCTGCTCGGGATCGGCGGCGTCCGGGCCCTCGCCGCCATGGGCCTGGCGCCCCAGGTGTTCCACACCAACGAGGGGCACGCCGGCTTCCTCGGGCTCGAACGCATCCGCGGCCATGTGCGTGACGACGGCATGACCTTCGACGAGGCGGTCGAGGCGGTGCGCTCGGGCACCGTCTTCACCACCCACACGCCCGTTCCCGCCGGCATCGACCGCTTCCCCCGGCCGCTCATGGAGCGCTACTTCCGGTCGTGGGCGGACGAGTGCGACGTCTCCTTCGACACGCTCATGGCCCTCGGCCACGAGCCCGGCGAGGCCCCCGACGCCCCTTTCAACATGGCGGTGATGGGCCTGCGCCTGGCCGGGTTCGCCAACGGCGTGTCCCGCCTCCACGGCGCGGTGAGCAGGCGGATCTTCGCCGGGCTGTGGCCGGGCGTCCCCGAGGACGAGCGGCCCATCGGCTCGATCACCAACGGCGTCCACGGGCTGAGCTGGGTGTCGGCGGAGATGGCCGGGTTGCTGGCCAACCACGTGCACCCGCGGTGGTGGGAGGCCAGCGCCGAGGCTTGGCAGGGGGCCGAAGGGATCGTCGACGAGGAGCTGTGGAACGCCCGCCAGATCGGGCGAGCCCGGCTCATCGAGGTCGCCCGGGCCCGGCTCACCCACTCGGCGCGTGCCCGCCGGGTGCCGGCCACCGAGATGTCGTGGCGCGAGGAGGTGCTCGACCCCGACGCCCTCACCATCGGGTTCGCCCGCCGCTTCGCCGCCTACAAGCGCGCCACCCTGCTCCTGTCGCAACCGGACCGGCTGGCGGCCCTGCTGCTTTCCGCCGACCGCCCGGTGCAGCTCCTCTTCGCGGGCAAGGCCCACCCGGCCGACGACATGGGCAAGGACATGATCCGCCAGGTCGTCCAGTTCTCCCGCCAGCCGCACCTGCGCCACCGGGTCGTGTTCCTCGAGGACTACGACCTGGCCGTGGCCCAGGCCCTCTACCAGGGATGCGACCTGTGGCTCAACAACCCGCGAAGGCCGCTGGAGGCGTGCGGCACCAGCGGCGAGAAGGCCGCCCTCAACGGGGCCATCAACTGCTCGGTGAGCGACGGTTGGTGGGACGAGTGCCACGACGGCGAGAACGGCTGGGTCATCGCCTCGGCCGAGGAGTACGACGACCTGGCCGAGCGCGACCAGGCCGAGGCGGGTGCCCTCTTCGACATCCTCGAGCGCCACGTCGTACCCGAGTTCTACGACCGCGGCCCCGACGGCGTCCCCCGGCGCTGGCTCGCCCGGGTGCGGGCGTCGCTGCGGTCGCTGGGCCCGTTCGTGTGTGCCAGCCGGATGGTCCGCGACTACGTCGACGACATGTACGAGCCGGCGGCGGCACGGCAGGAGACGCTCGGTGCCGACGGCCACGCCCGGGCCCGGGCGCTGGCGGCGTGGAAGTCACGGGTGCGGGCGGGTTGGCCGTCCGTCTCGATGGTGTCCGTGGAGGCCGACGACACGCCGGCGGACATGGGCGGGGTCCGCACCGTCGGGGCGGCGGTGGAGCTGGGCGCCCTCTCACCCGACGACGTGGAGGTCCAGCTCCTGCACGGCCCGGTGGGACCCGGCGGGGACCTCACCGAGGTGGCGGTCGTTCCCATGGCGGCGATAGGTGGCGACGCCGGGGCGGGCGGCAGGCAGCGGTACGAGGCGTCCTTCACCTGCGAGCGAGCCGGCCGCTACGGCTGCACCGTCCGCGTGGTACCGGTCCATCCCGACCTGCTCTCCTACGCCGAGACCGGTTGCGTGGTCTGGGCCTGACCCCAAACCGGCGGTGGTTTCCTGCGCTGCAGCCGAAGAAACCACCGCCGGTTCGGAGGGGTCAGGCGAGCAGGCGCTCCACCGCCTCGTGGGGAGCCAGGCGGCCGGCGGTGACCTCGTTGGCCAGTTCCTCGAAATCGGGGCTGTCGCAGCGGCGGAGGCCGTTCTCGCCGGCTTGGCGCTCGACCGCCCGGCGCAGCTCGGCGGCGAGGCGGGCCGCCCGCCGAGCCTGCAGGCGTCCCCCCTCGGCCAGCCAGGCGCGGTGGCGACCAACCGCCTCCCACAGCTCGGCCACGCCATCTCCGGTCGACGCCGCCGTGCCCACGACGGGCGGGCGCCATCCGCCTCCGGGCCGGCCCCCCGCAGGCCCGAGGTCCAGCATGCGCTCGAGCTGTGAGCGGGCTTCGTCCGCCCCCGGGCGGTCGCACTTGTTGACGACGAAGACGTCGGCCACCTCGAGCAGTCCGGCCTTGTCCGCCTGCACGGCGTCGCCCCAACCCGGCGCCAGCACGACGACGGTGGTGTCGGCGACGACGGTCGCGTCCACCTCGCCCTGACCGACGCCCACCGTCTCGACCAGCACCCAGGGCCACCAACCGACGGCATCGAGCACCCGCACCATGTCCGGCACCCCCGCCGCCAGGCCGCCCAGCACCCCCCGGCTGGCCACCGACCGCACGAAGACGCCGGGGTCGTCGGCGTGGGCCTGGAGGCGCACCCGGTCGCCGAGGACGGCGCCGCCCGAAGCCGGCGACGAGGGATCGACGGCCACGACGGCCACCGGCTCCGACCCGTCCCGCAGGAGCCGGACGACGCGGTCGACGAGGGTGGACTTCCCCGCCCCTGGCGGCCCGGTGAGGCCCACCACCCACGCCTGACCCGGCGGCGGGAAGACGGCGGCGGCCACGTCTCGACCGTCGTCACCGGCGCGCTCGACGAGCGTCAGCAGCCGGGCCAGCGCCCGCCGGTCACCCGCCCGCGCCGCGGCCAGGAGCTCGTGCGGGTTCGAGCCGGCGAGGCGGTGGGCCAGGTCTAGTAGACCGGGTCGAGGCCGACGGCACGGACCTCGGTGACGCCCTCGACGCGGTCCATGAGGATGCGCTCGATGCCGGCCTGCAGCGTCATGGTCGATGCCGGGCAGCTGCCGCACGCACCGACGAGCTGGACCTCCACCACACCGGTCGACTCGTCCACGCCGACCAGGCTGATGTCGCCGCCGTCGGCCTGCAGGGCCGGGCGGATGGCTTCGATCGCGTCTTGGAGCTAGGCTTCCATGTCACCTCCGGGGCCGGCCGGCGACGCCGCGGGAGAGGTCGGCCGCGGCACGAACACTACCGGCTCGTCCACGTACCCAAGAACGCCGGCGGGCCCGGATACCTTCCCGGGCGTGGCCCGGGTCGTAGCGCG
>DATACM010000231.1:0-7783 GCA_036259055.1 Acidimicrobiales bacterium
CCGGCGCCCTGGGCCGGGCGGGGCTGGCCGTCGCCCGCTGGAGCTCCCGGACCGGCCGGGCGGTCGTCGGGCCCGTCACCCGCACCCCCGCGCCCGGCGCGGAGAGCCGAGAAGGCTCGACGGGCGCCGGACCGGCCGCCGCCGTCGACACCGGCGACGCGACGGCGCCGGGCACTGCGGACGCCGAACCGGTCACCGCGGACGACCCCTCCACCGCCGGCGAGGACGTCTCGGGCGCCGCCGGCGACCTCAGCCCCGACGAGGAGGCCCCGACCCTCGTCCACGTCCCGACCGACGCCCAGGGCCCCGGGGAGCAGCTCGCCATCGACCTGGGGCCGGCGGCGTCCCCTGGGACCTGGAAGCTCCCCCCTCTGTCGGCGCTCAAGCGGGGGGCGACGGCCGAGGTCGACGCCCGGCTCGTCGAGGCCGAGGGCCGGGCCCTCGAGAGCGCGTTGGCCGCCCACGGTGTCGACACCCAGCTCGTCGGCACGACCGTCGGCCCCACGGTCACCCGGTTCGAGCTGGCGCTGGGCCCGGGGGTCAAGGTCGCCCGGGTGACCAACCTGCACAAGGACATCGCTTACGCGATGGCGTCGCCCGACGTCCGCATCCTGGCGCCCATCCCCGGGCGCTCGGCCATCGGGGTCGAGGTCCCCAACAAGGTGCGCCAGCTGGTGCTTCTCGGCGACATCCTCACCTCGCCCGAGGCCCGGCGGGCGACCCATCCGCTCGAGGTGGCCATGGGCCGCGACATCGCCGGGCGGCCGGTGCTCGTGAACCTGGCCGAGATGCCGCACGTCCTGATCGCCGGGGCGACGGGCTCGGGCAAGTCGTCGTGCATCAACTCCCTGGTCACGTCGCTCCTCGTGCGGGCGACGCCCGACCAGGTCCGGCTGATCCTCATCGACCCGAAGCGGGTCGAGCTCGGCCACTACAACGGCCTCCCTCACCTGCTCACCCAGGTCGTCGTCAACCCCAAGCGGGCGGCCAACGCCCTGTCGTGGGCGGTGCACGAGATGGAGCGCCGCTACGACCTGCTGGCCGAGGTGGGCGCCCGTGACATCGCCGGCTACAACGCCGCCTACGACCGGGGGGACCTCGGCCGCGAGGAAGAGCCGACCTACTCCCGCCTGCCCTTCGTCGTCGTCGTCGTCGACGAGCTCAACGACCTGATGATGGTGGCGGCCCGCGACGTCGAGGAGTCGATCTGCCGGATCGCCCAGATGGCCCGGGCCGTCGGCATCCACCTGGTGATCGCCACCCAACGTCCGTCGGTGGACGTGATCACGGGCGTCATCAAGGCCAACATCCCGTCCCGGCTGGCGTTCGCCGTCTCGTCCCAGGCCGACAGCCGCGTGATCCTCGACCAGCAGGGGGCCGAACGGCTGGTGGGCCAGGGCGACATGCTGCTGGCGGTGGCCGCCTCCAACGTCCCCCGGCGGGTGCAGGGCGCCTGGGTGAGCGAGGAGGAGGTCCGCAAGGTCGTGGCCCATTGGAGGCGCCAGGCCGAGCCGTCGTACGTCGAGGGAGTGGAGGGCGACGACGCGCCGAGCGGGGGCACTGCGGGCGAGGACGACGACGACGACCTCTTGGAGGCGGCCATGGAGCTGGTCGTGCGCTCGCAGCTCGGGTCGACGTCGATGTTGCAGCGCAAGCTGCGGGTCGGCTTCGCCCGAGCGGGCCGCCTGATGGACCTGCTCGAGCGGCGCGGCGTCGTCGGTCCGTCGGAGGGGTCGAAGGCCCGGACGGTGCTGATGACGGTCGAGGAGCTGGAGGAGCGCCGCCCCCGGGAGGCGTCCTAGCCGAGCCCACCGGGAAGGGTCTCGGCGTGGGGAAGCGGTCGAAGCGGGCACCGGCAGCGGTGATGGACGCCGTCCAGGACCGGTTGCCCGGCCCGGTCGCCGAGGTGGTCCGCTGGCTCCGGAACGAAGACGTCTTCCTGCTCTCCGCCGCCCTGGCGTTCTACGCCCTGGTGTCGGTGGTGCCCTTCTCGGTCCTGGTGCTGTGGGTCGTGAGCCTGTTCACCGGCGAGAGCCGGGTGAAGGAGGTGGCCGACCGCCTGGCCGACGTGCTCCCGGCCAACCTGGGCGTAGAGGGGGCGTTCCAGCGGGTCGCCGACCTGGGGGCGCGCCTCGGCGTGGGTGCGCTCCTCGCCCTGCTGTGGCCGGCCACTGCCTACGGCTCGGGGCTGCGGCGGGCGTTCTACCGCCTTTCCCGCAACCAGGACGAAGAGGCCAAGGGGCTGCGGGGCCGGGCGCTCGCGTTCGGGCTGCTCGGGGTGGTGCCCGCCCTCGCCCTGGCCGCGCTGGTGGCGTCCTTGCTGGGCACGAAGGTCCTGGGCGAGGGGCCCGTGGCCACGGTCCTCGGCTGGCTCCTCGGCCTGGTCTTCGGGTTCGTCGCCGGCACGCTCGGTGCCACCGCCCTCTACCGGCTGTTCGCTCCCGGCCATCTGTCCACCAAGGCGATGGTGCGGGGCGCGGCGGCTGCCGCCGGCGCCATCGCCGTGGTCTCCGTCGGTTACGTCGCCTTCCTAGATGTGGGGGCGGACTTCGAGCGCCGATATGCGACCAGCGGGCTGGCTGCGATCGTGCTCTTGGCCCTTTGGCTCTACCTCGCCAACGCCCTCATTCTGCTCGGGTTCCGGATCTCACAGGAGTCCTGACGCGCCAGCGTCCGCCCCTCGTTGGGCGGACGCCGGCGGCCGGTGGGAACGGTCAGGCGGCGATGCGGGCTCGGTCGGGCCGGCTCGTCTCGGAGGTCAGCCGCTCCGGGGAGCGGAGCCACGACAGCACGGCGTGCCAGACCGAGGCCAGGGAACCCACGATCACGCCGGTGATCCAGGGGCCCATGGCGCTCTCCCGGAGCGTGATGTCGAAGCCGGTGAACACCGAGTAGTCGATGGCGACCACCGCGGCGACGGCCAGGACGAAGGTGGCGAGGGTCCGGAACCGGGCGGTGCCCGGCACCAGCTCCTCGACCAGGTCGACGACCTTCAGCACGGCCAGACCCAGCAATGCGACGACTGCAAACTGGTACATCGAGTGCCCTCCTATGGTGGCATTGGTGCCTATACGACCGCACTGCCGCTGGAAAGGTGACATGGGCGTTTTTCTCCAAAGGCGGCCCATCCGGCGGTGGGCGGTCACCGAGCGGGGCGCCCGATGCGCGTGGTTCGGCGCCGGGCGGGGAAAACTGGCGCGGTACGCCACCGGGGAGGAGCTTCCATGGCCAACTACGAAGGCTTCTGCGTGAAGTGCAAGGAAAAGCGCGACTTCGAGGGCGAGGAGGTCGAGCTGGCCAACGGCCGCCGGGCCGCCCAGGGGACGTGCCCGGTCTGCGGCACCAAGATGAACCGCATGCTCGGGAACAAGTAGGCGGGCAGCCCGGACCCGCCGCCGATGGGGGCTGCGGGCGCCCTGCCGCCTACAGTGACCGGCGTGTCCGGGACGTACTGGGTGGAGACGCTCGGGTGCCCGAAGAACCAGGTCGACTCCGACAAGCTGGTCGGCACCCTCGCGGCCGACGGCTTGGAGGCGGCGGCGTCGCCGGAGCAGGCCGACCTGGTGGTCGTGAACACCTGTGCCTTCGTCGACGCCGCCCGCCAGGAGTCGATCGACACGGTGCTGGCCCTGGCCGACGCCCGGCGGCCCGGGGGGCGACTGGTCGTCACCGGCTGCCTGGCCGAGCGTTACGGGGAAGAGCTCTCGGCGGCCCTCCCGGAGGTCGACGAGGTCCTCGGGTTCGGCGTCCCCGTCACCCTGGGCCGGCGCCCGGGGTCGCCGGCGGACCGCGACGGCCGTGACGCCGCCCGCCTCGACCTGCTGAACCTGCCCCGCCCGCCCGCCGCCGCGCCGTGGGCCTACGTGAAGGTCGCCGAGGGCTGTGACCGGGCGTGCGGCTTCTGCGCCATCCCGTCGTTTCGGGGCCGCCAGCGATCCCGGCCGCCCGCGTCGATCCTGGCCGAGGTGGAGGCCCTCGCCGCCGCCGGCGAGGGGGTCGCCGAGGTCGTGCTCGTCGCCCAGGACCTGGCGTCCTACGGGCGCGACCTCGGGCGGCCCAAGGCGCTGCTCGACCTGGTCCCCGCGGTCGCCCAGCGGGTGGCCCGCACCCGCCTGCTCTACCTGTACCCGTCGGAGCTCGACGACGCCCTCGTCGATGTCGTCTGCGCCACCGGGGTGCCCTACTTCGACCTCTCCCTGCAACACGTCTCCCGTCCCCTGCTGCGCCGCATGCGCCGCTGGGGCGACGGCGACCGCTTCCTCGCCCGCATCCGCGGGATCCGGGCGCGGGAGCCCGACGCCGCCTTCCGGTCGTCGTTCATCGTCGGCTACCCGGGTGAGAGCGAGGAGGACCACGACCTGCTGCTCCGCTTCCTGGAGGAGGCCGAGCTCGACTGGGGCGGCTTCTTCCCGTTCTCGGAGGAGGAGGGCACCTACGCCGCCGGACTGGACGGGGCCGTCGACCCGCACGTCGTCGCCGAGCGCCTCCACGAGCTCTCGGAGCTGCAGGACACGATCACGGCCTCTCGACGCGCCGCCCTGGTCGGCCGCACGGTCGAGGTCCTGGTCGACGCCCCCGGCGTAGGCCGCTCCCACCGCGAAGCGCCGGAGATCGACGGCACGATCGAGCTTCGCTCGGCGCCGACACTTCGTGTCGGCAGCTTCACCCAGGTTCGGGTCACGGCGTCCGCCGGCCCCGACCTGGAGGCCGTGCCTCTTGCTGCCGAAGGAGCCGCAGGCCTGGCATCCGGCAAGAGGGCTCGGTGATGTCGGCAAGGTGCGGATGCCAGGCCTGCCCGACGGGGCGCCGAGCGCAGCGAGGCTTGCCCCGTCGGAACGGGCCTGAGCGCCGCCGGAGGCGGCCCCTCGCAGTTCCCGCGAGCGCAGCGAGCGTGCGCGAAGCGGCGAGCGAAGCGAGCGTGACGGAGTGACAACGACCGGGTTCGGGCCTTCGGCGCTGGCGACGCCGGCGAACGCCCTCACGATGGTGCGGGTGCTGGCCACGCCGGTGCTGCTGGTGATGGTCCTGAGCGACGGCCCGGCCTGGCCGGCGTTCGCCTTGTGGGTGATGGTCACGGTCACCGACGTGGCCGACGGCGTGGTCGCCCGGCGTCAGGGCGCCACCCGCTCGGGAGCCTTCCTCGACCCCCTGGCCGACAAGGTGCTCGTGCTCGGCGTGATGTTCGCCCTCGTCGCCAACGACCACCTGTGGTGGCTACCGGTCGCCCTCATCGCCGTGCGGGAGTTCGGGGTCAGCGCCTACCGCTCGTGGGCCGGGCGCCGGGGCATCTCCGTCCCCGCCCGTCCGTGGGCCAAGGTGAAGACGGTGGTGCAGGACATCGCCGTCGCCGTCGCCCTCGTGCCCCAGACGGGCGACGTCTGGCACGGCTTCGTCAACGGCCTCCTCTGGGTGGCCGTGGCCCTGACCCTCGTCACCGGGGCCCAGTACTTGGCTGACGGGCGGCAGGTCGCTCGTGCTGTGTGAGGTCGTCGCCGTCGGCACCGAGCTCCTGCTGGGACAGGTCGTCGACACCAACTCCGCCTGGGTCGGTGACCGTCTGGCGCTGGCGGGCATCGACTGCCACTTCCAGACGCGCGTGGGCGACAACGAGGACCGCATCGCCACCGCCATCGGCATCGCTCTTGGGCGCAGCGACGCGGTGCTCGTCTGCGGCGGCATCGGTCCCACGCCCGACGACGTCACCCGCGAAGCCGTGGCCCGGGTTCTCGACGCCCCCCTGGAGCGCGACCCGGCCATGGTCGAGCGCATCCGGCGGATCTTCGAGGGGCGCCGCCGCCAGATGGCGGCCAGCAACCTCCGCCAGGCGGACCTGCCCAAGGGGGCGACCTTCATCCTGCAGGAGCGGGGCACCGCCCCCGGCCTCATCTGCCCGGCGGGCGAGAACGGCGAGAAGGTCGTCTACGTCGTGCCCGGCGTGCCCCAGGAGCTCGAGGAGATGGTGGAGCGGGCGGTGGTCCCCGACCTCGAGCGTCGGGCCGGACCGAAGGCGACGATCCGCAGCCGCATGCTGCGCACGTGGGGTATGTCGGAATCGGCGGTGGCCGAGAAGGTGGCCGACCGGGTCGAGCAGACGAATCCCACCATCGCCTTCCTGGCTCGGGGCATCGACGGCCTGCAGGTGCGGATCACCGCCAAGGCGGCGGATGCGGCCGAGGCGGGGCGGATGCTCGACGAGGAGGAGGCGGCGCTGCGGGCGCGGCTGGGCGGCATCGTCTTCGGGGTCGACGGCCAGTCGATGGAGAAGGTGGTCGCCGACCTGCTCGTCGAGCGGGACCTGACCCTGGGCGTGGCCGAGTCGCTCACCGGCGGTCTGGTGGCCTCGCGGCTGGCCGAGACGGAGGGGGCGAGCCGCTGGTTCCGGGGATCGGTGGTCTCCTACCACACCAAGGTCAAGTACGACCTGCTCGGTGTGCCGGACGGACCGGTGGTGTGCGAAGAGGCTGCGGTGGCCATGGCGGTGGGCGCCGCCAAGGCGCTGGAGGCCGACATGGGGCTCGGCATCACCGGGGTGGCGGGTCCGACCGAGCAGGAGGGCAAGCCGGTGGGGACGGTGTTCATGGCCCTCGCCTGCGGCGAGTCGGTCGAGGCGCGCGAGGAGCACTTCCCCGGCGACCGCCAGCACGTACGCCAGTTCGCCACCATCACCCTGCTCGACATGCTGCGCCGGCGCCTGCTGGACACCGACGACGCCTGACCGTCGGCTGCCGCCGTGCCCCGGCTGTTCGTCGCGGTGTGGCCGCCCGACGACGTCCTCGACGCCGTCGCCGCCCTCGACCGGCCCGAGGTGGCCGGGCTGCGCTGGACCCCTCGCTCCCAGTGGCACATGACCCTGCGGTTCCTGGGCCGGGTGGAACACGCCGAAGAGGCGGTCGAGGCGCTGGAGACGGTGACGGCCGCGCCCGCCGAGGCCGTGGCCGGTCCCGAGGTGGGGCGGTTCGGACAGCGTGTCCTCCACGTGCCCGTGGCCGGCCTGGACGAGGTGGCGGGCGCGGTGATCGCCGCCACCGCCGGCGTCGGCGAGCCGCCGGAGGACCGTCCGTTCGCCGGTCACCTCACCCTGGCCCGGGTGGCGAGGGGCGCCCGGGTCGACCTCCGCGCCCTGGCCGGCCAGCCGGTGACCGGTCGCTGGCCGGTGACCGAGGTCTGCCTGGTCGAGAGCCACCTCTCGCCCAAAGGGGCGCGCTACGAGGTGGTGAGCCGCTTCCCGCTGGTGGGGCGGGCGTGAGTACGTTTCGGTCATGAGCGAGGTCGCCGACCGCTACCGGAGGCTGGCCCGGAGCTTCACCGACCGGGTGGAGGCCGTCCCCCTCGATCGCTGGGAGAACCCGTCGCCGTGCGCGGGCTGGACGGCCAAAGACGTCGTACGCCACATGGTGGAGACGTCAGAGCTCTTCCTGGGCATGGTCGGCCTCGAGCTCCCTGCAGGCCCGTCGGTGGAGGAGGACCCCGTGGGCGCGTGGGCGTCGGCGTGCGAGACCATGCAGGCCGCCCTCGACGACCCCGAGAGAGCTTCGCTGTCCTACGACGGGCGGTTCGGCCGTACGACGCTCGAGCAGGGCGTCGGACGCTTCGTCTGCGCCGACCTGGTCGTGCACACCTGGGACCTGGCCCGGGCCACCGGCCTCGACGAGCGCCTCGACCCCGACGACGTCCACGAGCTCTTGGCTGACATGGAGCCCATGGACGAGATCATGCGCGAGTCGGGCGCCTTCGGACCCAAGCTGGAGCCGCCCGACGGCGCCGACGAGCAGACCCGCTTGCT
>DATACM010000232.1:0-2031 GCA_036259055.1 Acidimicrobiales bacterium
CTCGGCCAGGACCAGGGCCCGCCAGCCGAGGTCGGCCTGCAGGGCCACCGCAGCCAGGTCGACCGGGAGCAGGAAGGCCCCGAGGTGGAACACCACGTCGCCGGTGGCCGGCAGGACCGGCCGCAGTGCCCGGCCGCCCCACAGGCACGCGCCGGTGACACCCGCCGCGAGAAGGAGACGAGCCCCCGAACCGAGGCGGTCCCACTGCACGGCGACGAACACGGCCGCCGCCACGACGAGGAGGAAGGCGCCGGTGGAGGCGACCCACGTGGCCCCGCCCGGCGGCCCGACGGATGCACGGTCATCTGCATGCCGACAGGGTGAGGCCAGGCGAGGCCGCCCACCATCGGTCCCTTCCCCCAGCGTCCCCTGGGGACGCTCCCAGGTGTCGGTACGCAGCTCCTGCCGTCGTCCGCCCACGGCACGTCGGCCCGAACTGATCGGCCAGGTGGCTCCTCAGTGGCCACTTTCCCGAACTGATCGGCCAGATGGCTCCTCAGTGGCCACTTTCCCGAACTGATCGGCCAAATGGCTCCTCACTGGCCACTTCGCCGATCAGTTCGGCCCCGTGGCTGCGACCGCGCAGCGACTACTCGATGCCGTGCTCCAGGGCGTAGCGGATGAGCTCCTGCTTGCGGTTGAGGTGGAGCTTCCCGAGGATGTTGCGCACGTGGTTCTCGACCGTCTTCTCGGCGATGAAGAGGGTCGCCCCGATCTCCCTGTAGGTATGGCCCCGGGCCACGTACTGCAGCACCTCGCGCTCGCGGTCGGAGAGCGGCTCGGCGCCGGTCGACTTGGCCAGGCGGCGGAACTCGCCGAGCACCAGGCCGGCCAAGGTGGGGGAGAACACGGGCTCACCCCTGGCCGCCCGCCAAAGGGCATCCCGCAGCTCGGGGCCGGGCGTGGACTTCACCAGGTACCCGATGGCGCCGGCGGCCACCGCGTCGAGCAGGTCACGCTCTTGCTCGGACACGGTGAGCATGACGATGCGCGTCTCCTCGCCGCAGGTGCGGGCCACCTTGATCCCGCCGCCGCCGGGCATGTTGAGGTCGCACACCACCAGGTCCGGGCGGTGCTGGCGGATGGCGGCGATGGCCTCGTCGGCCGTGCCCGCCTCGGCCACCACCCAGAAGTTCTCCCCCAGGTCGGCGCGCACGCCGTCACGCCAGATCGGGTGATCGTCGGCCAGGACCACCTTCACTGAGCTCAGGGCAGCCACAGCACGACCTCTGTCCCCGACCCCGCCCGGCTGTGGACGTCGGCCCGACCGCCGGCCTCCTGCATGCGCCCGCGGATCGAACGGGTGAGCCCCTGGCCCGGGGGCGTGACAGCAGGGTCGAAGCCCGCTCCGTCGTCCTTCACCGAGCAGAACACGCCGCCGTCGGGACCGGGTTCCACATACACCGTCACCTTGGTGGCCCCACCGTGCTTGCCCGCGTTCATGAGGGCCTCGCCCGCCGCCCCCGCCAGCGCGGCGACGCTCTCCGGGCTCAGAGCCGGCAGGTCCTCGGCGACCATCACCTGCGCTCGTCCTCCGAAGGCGTCCTCGAAGCGGGCGGCGGCGGCCCGAAGAGCGGCCCCCAGATCCCCTCCTCCATGGCCGCCGGTCACCCCGAAGAGGTACTCCCGGAGCTCCCGCTCCTGCTCTCGGGCCAGGCGGGCCAGGGCCGGGTCGGTCGCCCGGCGCTCGACCACGGCGAGGGTCTGCAGGACGCCGTCGTGGAGCGTGCGCGCCACCTCCTCGCGCGCCCGGGCCGCCGAGATCTGGCGCTCGGCCCGGCGCAGGAGCCGGGCGACGTAGCCGCTGGCCGCCCCGCCCAGCGCGTAGAAGACGACGGTGTTGGTGAGCGACAGCACCCGCCCGCCGGTGTCGATCGTCGCCCCGTTGGCGATCACCGCCCCCACCCTGGCCAGGCCCACGAGCATCCCCGCGCCGGCGCCCGCCAACGGGCCCAGCGCCACACCCGCGCCCAGGATCCCCGCCAGCGGCCACACCGACCCGAGGGACTGCGAGGTGGAGAACGCGTGGTC
>DATACM010000233.1:0-2563 GCA_036259055.1 Acidimicrobiales bacterium
ACATCCGAACCCTGGCGACGGTCGTTGGGGGTGGCGCATGGGGGACGCAACGAGCCAGGAGGAAATAGCCAGTGCGAAACAAACTCGTGGGTGCTCTAGTGGCCGGCGGCCTTGCGGCGGGCCTGTTCGGGGTTCCGGCCAGCGCCGATCCGGTCAAGTCCGAGAACGCGACGATCATCCCGCTCGTCTGCGACAACGGCCAGACGTACCAAGTCGTCGTCACGGGCAGCGGTCATTTCACGCCGGCCCACGTCATCGGCAGCAATGCCATTTTTGTGCCGGTCGCGTTCGGCAATATCACCGGCACCGCCGTACCTAGCGGAGCACCGGCCTTCTTCGAGCCATCCAGCACCAAGGGGCAGTCGGCCAAGAACAAGGACCTGACGACCTGCACGTTTGAGACCACCTTCCCCGTGTCCCCTGAGGAGGTCGAAGAGTTCGGCCTGCCGGCGGGGACGACCGCCGTCCACGTGGTTGGCACCGTTACCGGGTTCTTCACCCCAGCCCGGGGCTGAGTCGTCTCCGGTGTGTCCGGCGGTGGTTCGGCGACGAGCCGCCGCTGGACCACCGCTCGATCGCTTCTCTCAGGCGCGCAGTGCGGGCGCAGTCGAATGTGACGGCATCAGTCACCGAACCCGAGGGTGTGGGGCTCACCCGGGCCAAGTCCGAGGCGCTCAGAAAGGTGGTCGAGGCGCTCGATTACTGGGCCTTCTCGATGAAGTGGGGAGGGTGACCACCTCGCCGGTGAGTCCATAGATCCACCACCTGGGGCCAGGGGCCTCGCATTCTTGCGGCTTCTCAAGACTGCAAGAGGAGGCCCCTGGTGGGAATGCACGGTAGCGACCCAGCCGCGGTGTTGGTCGGCATGCCCGAGTTCGTGGTGCTGGCGGCGGTCGAGGATGACGGCGAGCTGTGGTTGTTGGTGGAGACCGCGGCGTCGATGGTTGGCTGCCCCAGCTGCGGCGTGCGGGCCAAGGCGAAGGGCAGGCGGGAGACGAAGGTTCGGGACCTCCCGGTGGCCGGCCGCCCCACGGTGCTGGTATGGCGCAAGCGGCGGTGGGCGTGTCCCGATCCCGACTGCGAAATCACGACTTGGAGCGAGGGAAGCGACGAGATCGCCCCCCGGGCCGTGCTCACCGACCGAGCCCGCCGAGACATCTGCCGCCAGGTGGGTGAGGAGGCCCGTTCGGTGGCTGAGGTGGCGAGGGCCTTCGGCGTGAGCTGGGACACCGTCATGGGGGCAGTGCGCGAGCACGGTGAGCCCCTCGTCGACGATCCCGCCCGCATTGGCGAGGTCGCTGACCTGGGCATCGACGAGACCGCCTGGTTGGCGGCCACCCCCATCCATCCCACGCTGTGGGCCACCGGGCTGGTCGACACCTGTGCAGGGCGGCTGGTGGACGTGCTGTGCGGACGTGACGCCGCCACCCTGCGGGCTTGGCTGGGCGGACGCGACCAGGAGTGGCTCGAGTCGGTGACCACCGTGTCGATCGACCCCCACGAGGCCTACCGCAAGGGTCTGTCCCCTCACCTCGACCACGCCATCGTGGTGGCGGACCCCTTCCACATCACTCGGTTGGGGAACCGGGCCGTCGACCACGCCCGCCGGCGCACCCAGAAGGTGCTCACCGGTCATCGGGGCCGCAAGGGCGATCCGCTCTACAACATCCGCAAGATCCTGCTTACGGGGGCCGAACGCCTGGGCGAGCGAGGTTGGCAACGCCTCTGGGACGCTCTGCGCCGAGGCGACCCCCACGACGAGGTACTGGCCTGCTGGCTGGCGAAAGAACACCTTCGCGAGGTCTATGCGGTCGAGGATCCGGAAGCGGCCGCCCGCCTGCTCGACGCGGTCATCATCGAGTGCGCCGACAGCGGCGTCTTCGAGCTCGTCCGCCTCTCCCGAACCCTGCGGCGGTGGCGAGAGCCCATACTCAACCACCACCGCACCGGTCGCTCCAACGGTCCCACCGAGGCCATGAACCTGCTCATCAAGAACATCAAGCGGGTAGGGCGGGGCTTCACCAACTTCGAGAACTATCGCCTCCGACTGTTGCTCCACTGTGGCGTCGAATGGGACACTCACCGGACCGCATCAATGCGGGGCCGCCGTCCCCAGTTGGCCGCGTAGCGCCGGTAATGGTAGCCCTACGCCGAGTTGGCCCGGACCGCGCTTCCCGGCCGTCTGGTCGAGCGCGGTTCGTTGCACGCCCAGCGACTGTTCCGAGTACGAGTAAGAGCAGGAGGGCGCGGACGTCGTCGAAGGCGGTCGCCTCACCCCCCTACGGCATGCCGCACTTCGTTGTCCAGGACCCGGATGGCCACCGCTTCAGACTCCGGCGAGGCGAGGAGCGGTACGAGATGTGGCGGACCACTACGGGCCCGCGCTGAGGAAATCTCGATCCGGCTTGGTTCGCGCGCCGGAAGTAGCGTGGCCTCGCGTAAGCACGCGGTAATGCCGGCACCTGGCAGTCAAGTGGGAGATCGTCCACGGCCAGGAGGCACGGTCGGGAACGGCATTCCTGAAGGAGTGGGGCTTGTCAACGGCAGCCTCCTCGAAGAGGAG
>DATACM010000234.1:0-16611 GCA_036259055.1 Acidimicrobiales bacterium
GCTGCGCGCACGTGCTCGACGTCGGCACCGGCGAGGGCCAGCTGGCCCGGGTGGCGGCGGCCGAGGAGGTCGGCGCTTACCGGGTGGTCGGCGCCGACCCGGTGTGGGCCCAGCTGGAGACGGCCCGGCGGCGTCCTTGACCGGCAGCGAAGCCCCTTCGGGGCGTTCGCTGTGGGAGACCCACGCCGGCTGGTGGCAGGAGCATTTCACCGACGGTGCGGACGCCGAGTACACCGAGCAGATCCTGCCGATGGCCGCCGCCCACCTGGCCGGGGCGGGCGACGTGCTGGACGTGGGAGCCGGCGAGGGCCAGCTGGCCAGGGGCGCGGCCGGGGGAGTCGGCGCCCGGCGAGTGGTCGGCGTCGAGCCGGTGTCAGCGCAGCTGGAGACGGCCCGCCGACGGGGGGGCGGACCGCTCTACGTCCGTGCCACCGCCGGGGAGCTCCCGTTCGCCGGGTCGTCGTTCGACGCGGTGGTCGCCTGCCTCGTGTTCGAGCACATCGATGACGCCGACCGGGCGCTCGCCGAGGTCGGAAGGGTGCTGCGCCCGGGCGGCCGCTTCCTCTTCTTCCTGAACCACCCGCTGCTCCAGGTCCCCGGCTCCGGATGGATCGACGACCACATCCTGGAGGAGCAGTACTGGCGGATCGGCCCCTACCTGGTCGAGGACTCTTCGCTCGAGGAGGTGGCCAAGGAGGTGTTCGTGCCCTTCGTGCACCGGCCGCTCCACCGATATGTCAACGCCATGGCCCGCGCCGGGCTGGTCATCAGGCAGATGGAGGAGCCGCCGCCCCCGCCGGGGTTCCTCGCCCGGGCGGCCGAGTACGAGGCGGCCGCGACCATCCCCCGCCTCCTCTTCCTGCGGGCCGAGAAGCTGGCCGACGGGCGCGGCTGACCCGACCTCGCCGTCACACGCCGGCGGTATCGTTGGTCGTGCCCTTCCCCCGTTATCGCGCCGCTTCGATCGAAGGGTCTCTCAGATGGTCTCCGACCGTGACCGCCACGAGCTCTACGTCGTTCTTCTCGACCGGCTGGGACAGGGCCCGGCCGACACGATGATGCAGATGCTTCCCCCCGCCGGCTGGGCGGACGTCGCCCGCGCATCCGACCTGGAAGCCGTTCGCGTCGAGCTGCGAGGGGAGATCGCAGGGCTGCGAACGGAGTTCCGCGGAGGGATGGCCGGTCTGCGAACGGAGCTCCGCGGTCGGATGGCCGAGTTCCGGGGCGAGCTGGCAGAGCTTCGGGGCGAGACCGGCGGAGTCCGGGCAGAGCTCCGAGGCGAGATCGGCGGAGTCCGCGGCGAGGTGGCAGAGCTCCGGGGCGAGCTCGGGGGAGTCCGGGGCGAGGTGGCAGGGTTGCGGGGCGAGTTCAAGGCGGAGGTCGCCTGGCTGCGCAACCAGCTGTTCGCCGCCAACGTGGCCACCGCCGCCGCCGTCGCCGGGCTGGTCCTCGCTGCGGCGAAGCTGGCGTGAGCGAGTTCCTCATCATCACCGGGCTCTCGGGCGCCGGCCGGTCGCAGGCCGCTGACACGTTCGAGGACCTGGGGTGGTTCGTCATCGACAACATGCCACCCGCCCTCATCCCCAAGGTCACCGAGCTGATCCAGGCACCCGGCTCGACCACCGAGCGGGTCGCGCTGGTGGTGGGCACCGGCGCCTACCTCGACGAGATCACGCCCGCACTCGACCAGCTCCGGAAGTCGGCCAGCCGGGTCCGGATCCTCTTCCTCGAGGCCACCACCGAGACGCTCGTCCGACGCTACGAGAACACCCGCCGACGCCATCCCCTGGCCGAGGACGAGCGGGTCTCGGAGGGCATCGAGCGGGAGCGTGAGCTCCTCGACCCCATCAAGGCTCAGGCCGACGTGGTCGTCGACACCAGCGACCTCAACGTCCACCAACTGCGCGACCGGCTCCTCGAGCTCTTCGCCCGCGGCAGCGAGCACGGCCTGACGACCAGTCTCGTTTCCTTCGGGTACAAGCACGGCCTGCCCCTCGACGTCGACCTGGTCTTCGACTGCCGGTTCCTGCCCAACCCCCACTGGGTGGAGTCGCTCCGGCCGCTCACCGGGCTGGACGAGAGGGTGCGGGAGTACGTGTGCGCCCAGCCCGAGACGGCGGAGTTCCTCGAGCGCCTCGACGGCCTCTTGGCGCTGCTCCTCCCCGCCTACGTCAAGGAGGGCAAGTCCTACCTCTCGATCGGCGTCGGCTGCACCGGGGGTACCCACCGTTCGGTCGTCATCGCCGAGGAGCTCAAGCGGATCCTCGAGCGGCGGGGGTACTCCCCGACCGTCTCCCACCGCGACGTCGACAAGCACCTGACCGAGGGCCGTCCGCCGAGGACGGCGGCGTGACCGAGCATGGCGAGCGCGGCCCGCGGGCCCTGCCTCTCCCCCGCCGACCGCAGGCATCGGTGGCCCCTCGGAGCGAGCGGCGCGCAGGTCACCAGGAGGGATCATGACGAGCGTCGTCGCCCTGGGCGGCGGCCATGGCCTGGCCGCCAGCCTGCGGGCGGTGCGCCGCTACGCCGACGACATCTGCGCCATCGTGTCGGTGGCCGACGACGGCGGATCGAGCGGGCGCCTCCGCGCCGCCTTCGGCATACCGCCGCCCGGCGACCTGCGTCGCTGCCTGGTGGCTCTCGCCCGGTCGGAATCGCTCTGGACCCAGGCGTTCGAGCACCGCTTCGTGGCGGGGGAGCTGGAGGGTCACGCCTTCGGCAACCTGGTGATCGCCGGACTGGCCGACGCCACGGGCGACTTCCCCGCCGCCCTGACCGAGGCGGGCCGCCTTCTCGACACCGTCGGCCAGGTCGTCCCCGCCACCCGCGACCCGGTCGTCCTGAAGGCGGTCGTGCACGCCGCGACCGGCGGTGACACCATCCAAGGGCAGGTGGCGGTGGCGGCGGCGACCAGCCGCATCGCCGGAGTGTCGCTGGTCCCGGCCGATCCGGAGCCGCCGCCCGCCGCGCTGCAGGCCCTCGCCCGGGCCGACCAGGTGGTGATCGGGCCGGGATCGCTGTTCACCAGCGTGCTGGCGGTCGTCGCCGTTCCCGCCATCCGTGAGGCTCTGGCGGCCACACCGGGTAAGAAGGTCTACGTGTGCAACCTGCGGGAGCAGCTCCCGGAGACGGCGGGGTACGGCGTGGCCGACCACGTCGACGCTCTCGCCGCCCACGGGCTCGACGTCGACGTCGTCCTGTACCATCCGGGTGCTCTTCCCGTGGGCCGGCTGGCGGTGCCCGGCATCGAGCGGCCGTTGGCCCGACCCGACGGGCTGGGCCACGACCCTTCCCGGCTGGCCGCGGCGCTGGCCGAGCTGGTCGCATAGGTACACGGGACGACGACAAGGGGAGGACATATGGCAATCCGCGTGGGCATCAACGGCTTCGGCCGCATAGGACGGAACTTCTACCGGGCGATCCTGCAGCGGGACAGCGACCTGGAGTTGGTCGCCGTCAACGACCTCACCGACCCTCCCACCCTCGCTCACCTCCTGAAGTTCGACTCCGTTCTCGGCCAGCTCAAAGAGACCGTCGAGGCCACCGACGACGCCATCACCGTCGACGGCAAGGAGATCAAGGTTCTTGCCGAGAAGGACCCGAAGGCGCTTCCCTGGGGCGACCTCGACGTCGACGTGGTGGTCGAGTCCACCGGGATCTTCACCGATCGGGAGTCGGCCGCCCAGCACCTCGACGCCGGCGCCCCCCGTGTGGTCGTCTCGGCCCCGGCCAAGGGCGCCGACGCCACCTTCGTCGTGGGCGTGAACGACGACACCTTCGACCCCGAGCAGCACAAGGTCGTCTCCAACGCCTCCTGCACCACCAACTGCTTCGTGCCCATGGTCAAGGTGCTCGACGACGCCTTCGGTATCGAGAAGGGCCTCATGACCACGGTGCACGCCATGACCAACGACCAGAACCTGCTCGACCTCCCCCACAAGGACCTGCGGCGGGCGCGCTCGGCGGCGATAAACATCGTGCCGTCATCGACGGGGGCGGCGCGGGCGACCGGTCTCGTCCTGCAGGCCATGGACGGACGCCTCGACGGCAGCGCCTTGCGGGTACCGGTGCCCATCGGCTCGATCACCGACTTCACCGCCGTGCTCGACAAGGAGGTCACCGTCGACGAGGTCAACGAGGCGTTCAAGAAGGCCGCCTCGGACGGGCCGCTGGCGGGCATCGTCGAGTACTCCGAGGATCCGATCGTCTCGACCGACGTCATCGGCCGGGCGGCGTCCTGCATCTACGACTCGGATCTCACGCTGGCCATGGGCAACCTCGTGAAGGTGGCCGGCTGGTACGACAACGAGTGGGGATACTCCAACCGGCTGGTCGACCTGGTCGAGCGGGTCGGCGCCGCGAACAAGTGACCGGGCCGCCCGTCGGGCGGCGGCGCATCGAGGAGGAACCGGCATGATGAAGGTTCCCGTGCTCGAAGACCTGCCCGACCCCAAGGGCAAGACGGTGCTCGTGCGGGTGGACTTCAACGTCCCCATCTCCGACGGCAAGATCGACGACGACCGCCGCATCACCGCCGCCGTCCCCACCATCGAGTGGCTCCAGGAGCACGGTGCGAACGTCGTCGCCTGCGCCCACCTGGGCCGGCCCAAGGGCGAGCCCAACCCCGAGTTCTCGCTGGACCCGGTGCGCGAGCGGCTCAACGAGCTGGTCTCCGACGTCGAGCTCCTCGAGAACCTGCGCTTCGACCCCGGCGAGGAGGACAACGACGACGAGTTCGTGGCCAAGCTGATCGAGGGCCGCGACCTCTACGTCAACGACGCCTTCGGCGCCAGCCACCGCGCCCACGCGTCGATCGTCGGCCCCCCCAAGCACCTGCCCAGCGCGGCGGGGCGCCTGCTGGCCCGCGAGGTGGAGGTGCTGGGCGGCGTGCTGGAGAACCCCGACCGCCCGTTCGTCGCCGTGCTGGGGGGGGCCAAGGTGAGCGACAAGCTGGCCGTCATCGAGGCCCTGCTCGACCAGGTCGACGTCCTCGTCATCGGCGGCGGCATGTGCTTCACGTTCCTCGCTGCCCAGGGCCACGACGTCGGCGACTCGATCCTGCAGGAGGATCAGATCGACGCCTGCAAGGAGCTGCTCGAGTCGGACAAGGAGATCCTCCTTCCCACCGACGTGGTGGCCCTCGGCCCGGATGACGAGATCGAGACGCTCGGCGCCGACGTGCCCGACGGCTGGAAGGGCCTCGACATCGGCCCCGAGACGACGTCGCGCTTCGCCGAGGCCCTCGGCGGCGCCGGCACCATCCTCTGGAACGGGCCCATGGGCATGTTCGAGGACGAGCGCTTCCAGGAGGGCACCAAGGCGGTGGCCAAGGCGGTGGCGGAGGCGCCGGGGTTCAGCGTGGTCGGCGGCGGCGACAGCGCGGCGGCGGTGGCCAAGTTCGGGCTCGAGGACGGCATCGACCACGTGTCCACCGGCGGGGGCGCGACCCTCGAGCTGATCGAGAAGGGCGACCTGCCCGGACTGGCCGCCCTCCGGGAGGCCTCCAACGCCAAGGGCGACGATGGCTGACCGCAAGCCGCTGATGAGCGGCAACTGGAAGATGAACCACAACCACCTCGAGGCCATCCAGGTGGTCCAGAAGCTGGCCTACCGGCTCGACGATCGCGACTACGACGCCGTCGACGTCTCGGTTCACCCGCCGTTCACGGGGCTGCGGTCGATCCAGACGCTGCTCGACGCCGACAGGATCCCGATCGCCCTGGGTGCCCAGAACTGCCACTGGGAGGATTCCGGTGCCTTCACCGGCGAGGTCAGCGCCCCCATGCTGGCCAAGCTCAACGTCACCTACACGATCGTCGGGCACTCCGAACGGCGGGAGCACTTCGGCGAGTCGGACGACGACGTCCGGCGCAAGCTGGAGGCGGTCTGGCGGTGGGGGATGACGCCCATCCTCTGCGTCGGCGAGACCGACGAGGAGCGGGAGGCGGGCTCCACCGAGGACAAGGTGACCGGCCAGGTGAAGGCTGCCCTCGAGGGCGTCGACGGCGACCGGGTGGCCGCCATGGTCGTCGCCTACGAGCCCATCTGGGCCATCGGCACGGGCAAGACGGCGACCCCCGACGACGCCCAGGAGACCATCGGCCTCATCCGGCGGGTCGTAGGGGAGCTCCACGGCTCGGAGGTGGCCGACGCCCTCCGGATCCAGTACGGGGGATCGGTGAAGTCGTCGAACATCGGCGAGCTCATGGCCCAGCCCGACATCGACGGGGCCCTCGTGGGCGGCGCCAGTCTCGACCCCGACGAGTTTGCCCAAATTGTGCGATTCCACCGGTCGGACTGAGCGTCGCCTGGTAGCCTCGGACCTCGTGGTTCCCCCGTCCAGCCTTCGAGCTCCATGCTGACCGTCCTCGTCGTCGCCATCCACGTCGTGGTCTCGCTCGCGCTCATCATGCTCGTCCTCCTTCACAGCGGGCGCGGCGGCGGGCTCTCCGACATGTTCGGGGGGGGCATGGGGAGCGCGGCGGCGGGGTCCACCGTGGTGGAGCGAAACCTCGACCGCATCACGGTCGCGGCGTGCGTGGTCTTCGCGTTCAGCACGATCATCCTCGAGATCCGGCTGCAGTAGCCACGCCCTCGGGGCGGAACTGGGGGGAGGTGCGGAGGTGCGACGCACCAGCGCGAGCCTGGTGGCGATCCTCGTCGTGCTGGCGCTGCTGGCGTCGGGGTGCGGGGGCGGCGGTGACGACGACCCGACCATTGCCGGGCGGGCGACGCCGACGGACGCCGGCGCGCCCGTCCCGGGAGGGGCCCTCGTCGACCTCCAGAACTTCGGCGCCAGCGGAGAGCCCCAGCACATCGACCCTGCCCTGGCCACGACCGTGCAGAGCGCCCAACCCGGCCACCTGCTCTGGGACGGGCTGACCGAGACCGACTACCGGACGGGCGAGCTAAAGGCGATGGTCGCCGAGAGCTGGCAGAGCAACGACGACGCCACCGTCTGGACCTTCAAGCTCCGCCCGGGCATCACCTTCAGCAACGGCGACCCGGTGCTGCCCAGCGACTTCAAGTACGGCTGGGAGCGGGTCGTGACCAGGAGCATGGCGTCCAGCCTCTCGTACCACGTCACCGACAACGCCCGCATCAGAGGGGCCAAGGCGATGCTGGACGGGGCCAGTGAGGAGCTCACCGGGGTACGGGCGGACGACGCCAACCTGACCCTCACGGTCGAGCTGGAGGCGCCGCTGGGCTTCCTTCCCACGCTGATGTCCCACCTGGCGTTCTCGCCGATCAACCGGCGGACGGTGTCCCAGCTGGCCGACCAGGCGAAGTACGAGCAGGAGGTCATGATCGGCAACGGCCCGTACCGGATGGCCGAGCCGTGGGAGCGGGGGCGGTCGATAACGCTCGTGCGCAACGACACCTACTGGGGCGGCCTGAACGGCCACAAGGCGTACCTCGACCGCATCGAGTTCCGCATCTCCAAGGACGTCAACGCCGCCTACACCGAGTTCGAGAGCGGGCAGGGGCAGACGGCGTACATCCCGCCGGGCAGGATCGCCGACGCCCGGGCCCGCTACGGGAGGAACATCTCCGACCGCCCCGTCCTCGGCGTGTACTACTGGGTCTTCAACATGAGGGACCCGGTGGTGGGCGGCGCGGAAAACGTCAAGCTCCGGCAGGCCATCGCGCTGGCGATCGACCGCCAGGCCATCATCGACACCGTCTACAGCGGCGGCCGGCGGGTTGCCACCGGGTTCACCCCCCCAGGGATCCCGGGGTACCAGGACGGGCTGGCGGAGTTCACCCGGCGCGACGTCGAGCGGGCCAGGCAGCTCCTCGACGAGTGGGAGCGGCAGACGGACAGGGAGGTGTCGAGCCTCGGGCCGATCAAGCTCAACTTCGGCGCCGGCGGTGGGCACGAGCTGGTGGCGACCCTCATCCAGTCCAACCTCCGAGAGCTCGGGATCAACGCCACGCTCGACCCGCGCGACAGCACGACCTACTTCGCCCAGATGCGAAGGGGACAGGGCCAGTTCCTGCAGGCGGCGTGGTTCTGGGACTACGTCGCCTACGACAACGGCCTCTTCCCGGTGTTCGGCAGCGCGGCCATCGGGGGGGACAACCTGGCCCTCTACGGGAACCCCGAGTTCGACGCCGCCATCGACGAGGCTCGCCGGCATCGCAACGCCGAGACGGCGATCCCCATCTACCAGGACGCCGAGAGGACCGTCCTCAACGAGGACGCGGTCGTCGTCCCCCTGAACTGGTACACCGGGCAGGTCGTGTACGCCGCCGAGCTGCGCAACGTCGTCCAGGGTGCGTTGGGGTTCCTCGCCTACGACGAGATGTGGCTGGCCAACTAGCAGTCATGCCCGGCGGCTGAGGCGTCCCGGTGGGCAGGTACGTCCTGCGCCGCACGCTCCTCCTCGTCCCCGTGGTGTGGGGCGCGGTGAGCGTGCTCTTCGTCGTGTTCTTCCTCCTCCCGGGCGACCCCGTCGAGGTGATGGCCGGAGGCGAGCGGGCGGTCAACACCGAGACCCGGGCCGCCATCGAGGCCAAGTACGGCCTCGACCGTCCTTGGTACGAGCAGTACGGGCGCTTCTGGTCGCAGGTGGCGCAGGGCGACCTCGGCATCTCGTTCACCCAGGGCCGCAGCGTCAACGACATCCTGGGCGAGACCGCGCCGGCCAGCGTCCGCCTGGCGGTGTGGGCGGTCGCCGTCGAGGTCCTGATCGGGATGGCGGCCGGAGTCGTCTGCGCCGTCCGCCGCCAGACCTTCGTCGACGCCTTGACGTCGGTCTCGACGACGATCGCGGTGGCGGTGCCGGTGTTCGTCCTCGGTTACCTCCTCCAGTACGTGCTCGGCGTGTACACGTTCCAGCACCGGTTCCCGGACTGGGCGCGGTTCCCCGTGCAGGGCATCGGGCCCGACTCGTGGGCCCTCTTCTTCGTCCCGACGGGCTCGCAGTGGCGCTACCTCATCCTCCCGACGGTCACCCTGGCGTCGGTGTCGACGGCGCTCGTCGCCCGCATGACCCGGGCGAGCATGCTCGAGGTGATGAGTGCCGACTACATGCGCACGGCGACGGCCAAGGGCCTCCGTCGGCGCACGGTGGTCCTCAAGCACGGGCTGCGCAACGCCCTCGTCCCCGTCGTGACCCTGGTGGGCCTCGACCTCGGCGCGCTCATGGGCTCGGCCGTCCTCACCGAGACGGTGTTCAACTGGCCCGGGATGGGGTCGGCCATCCAACGGGCGATCACGTCTCTGGACGCCCCGATCGTGCTGGGGTTGACCCTGGTCCTCGTTGCCGCATACGTCGTCGTCAACCTCCTCGTCGACCTGAGCTACGCGTTCCTCGACCCGCGTATCCGGTACGGGAAGCCGGGGGCCCGCTGATGGCGGCCGGGGGGAGGGGCGTCCCGTCGCCCGAGATGTGGCGCCGCTTCCGCCGCAACCGTCTGGCCACCGTCGGGCTGGCGATCATCTTGGTCGAGGTGGCCGCCGCCGTCCTCGCGCCGGTCATCACCTTCGCCGATCCCGGCCGCGTCGACCCTGCCGCCAGCCTGTCCTCGCCCAGCGCCGACCACTGGTTCGGCACCGACCTGCTCGGGCGCGACCTCTACAGCCGGGTGGTCTACGGCGCCCGCGTCTCTCTGCAGGTCGGCATCGTGGCCGTGCTCATCGCGTTGGCCATCGGCTTGGTGGCCGGGGCCGCCGCCGGGTGGTTCGGCGGGTTCGTCGACGGCCTGGTGATGCGCGTGACCGACGTGTTCCTCGCCTTCCCCTACGTCCTGGCCGCCATCGCCGTCATCACCGCGGTGGGACGGGGGAAGACGGCGGTGACGGTCGTCCTCGGCCTGCTCGGGTGGATGCCCATCGCCCGCCTCATTCGATCGAGCGTGCTGCAGGCGAAGCAGACCGACTACGTGGAGGCGGCCCGGGCGGTGGGCGCCGCCGACCTGCGCATCCTCGTCGGCCACGTGCTCCCCAACGCGGTGCAGCCCGTCGTCGTGTTCGCGGCGATGTTCGTGGGGACAGCCGTGTTGTCGGAGGCCGCCCTGTCGTTCCTCGGCGCCGGCATCACCGAGCCGACCGCCGCCTGGGGCCTCATGATGGCCCAGGGCAAGGACTTCCTCTTCACAGCGCCCCACCTGCTGTTCTTCCCGGGAGCGGCCGTCTTCCTCACGGTCATGGCCTTCGTCTTCGTGGGCGACGGTCTCCGCGACGCCCTCGACCCGAGGGTGGCGGTGCGATGACGGCGGTCGCCGAGGCGGGCGGCACCGTGCTGGCGGTCGAGGACCTCCGGGTGCACTTCGACACCGACGTGGGCGTGGTCAAGGCGGTCGACGGCGTCAGCTGGTCGCTGGGCAGTGGCGAGACGCTGGGCATCGTCGGCGAGTCGGGTTCGGGCAAGTCGGTGGCGGCGCTCACGGTGTTGGGGCTGGTGCCGGCGCCGCCGGCCCGCTTCCCCTCCGGCCGTGTCTACTTCGACGGCCGCGACCTGCTGGCGGCGGGAGAGACGGAGCTGCGCCGCGTCCGGGGCCGGCGGATCTCGATGATCTTCCAGGACCCCCTCAACTCGCTGAACCCGGTGTTCGAGGTCGGCGCCCAGGTCGCCGAGGCCATCCGGGCCCACGACAAGGTGGGCCGGGCCGCCGCCCGCCGCCGGGCCGTCGACCTGCTGCGCGAGGTGGGCATCCCCGACGCCGACCGCCGGTCCGAGGAGTACCCCCACCAGCTCTCGGGGGGCATGCGCCAGCGGGTCATGATCGCCATGGCCCTGGCGCTCGACCCGCAGGTCCTCCTGGCCGACGAGCCGACCACCGCCCTCGACGTCACCGTGCAGGCGCAGATCATGGACCTGCTCGGCCGCCTGCGGGCGGATCGAGGCACGGCCATGGTGCTCATCAGCCACGACCTCGGTCTGGTGGCTGGCCAGGCCGACCGGGTGGTGGTGATGTACGCCGGAAGGGTCGCCGAGGTGGCCCCCGTCGAGGACCTGTACCACCGCCCTCGTCATGCCTACACCCTCGGGCTGCTCTCGAGCCTGGCCCACCTCGGCGGGGGGGCGGGCCATCGCCTGCGGGCCATCCCCGGCCAGCCGCCCAGCCTTCTGGCCGTGCCGCCGGGCTGCCCCTTCCATCCCCGCTGCGGGTTCGCGACCGAGGTGTGCCGCGCCGAGGCGCCCCCGCTCGCCCCGAAGGAGCACCCCGGCCATCTGGCCGCCTGCCACCACAGCGACCGGGTGGCCGAGGCGGCCGCCGCCACTCTCGAACCGGCGGCGGCTGTGTATCGAAATCGACACATGACCACCGCCGGTTCGCAGGGCACCCCGCCGTTGCTCGAGGTGGACGGGCTGGCGAAGCACTACCGGGTCCGGGGCGGAACGATGCGGGCGGTCGACGGGGTCTCGTTCACCGTCGGCCGCGGGGAGACGCTCGCCCTGGTGGGCGAGTCGGGGTGCGGCAAGTCCACCACCGCCCGCTCGGTCCTCCGCCTGGTCGAGCCCACCTCGGGCGCCGTCCGCTTCGACGGCGAGAACATCACCGGGGCCTCGCCGGCCCGGCTGCGGGCGCTGCGCAGGGAGATGCAGATGGTCTTCCAGGACCCCTACGCCAGCCTCAACCCGCGCATGACCGTCCGAACGATCCTGTCCGAGCCGTTCCGCGTCCACGGGCTCGACCCGGACGGCCAGGTGACGCGCCTCCTCGACCTGGTAGGACTGGGCTCGGAGCACTCCGGGCGCTACCCCCACGAGCTCTCGGGCGGCGAGCGCCAACGGGTCGGTATCGCCCGGGCCGTGGCCCTGGGCCCCAAGCTGGTCGTCTGCGACGAGCCCGTCTCCGCCCTCGACGTCTCGATCCAGGCCCAGGTCCTCAACCTGCTGGCCAACCTCCAGGAGGAGCTGCGCCTCGCCTACCTGTTCATCGCCCACGACCTGTCGGTCGTCCGCCATATCGCCCACCGGGTGGCGGTGATGTACCAGGGCGGGCTGGTCGAGCTGGCTGACCGGGAGACGCTGTTCGAGCGGCCGGCCCACCCCTACACCCAGGCCCTCCTCTCCGCCGTGCCCGTGCCCGACCCGGTGAAGCAGCGGGCCCGCCCCCGCATCGTCGTCCGGGGCGACGTCTCCAGCCCCGTCGACCCCCCCGGCGGGTGCCGCTTCCGCAGCCGATGCCCGAAGTTCGCCACCGAGCTCGCCGACGCTGAGCGGCGGCGCTGCATCGAGGACGCCCCCGCCCTCGTCGACCGGGGCCACGGCCACCCCGCCGCGTGCCACTACGCCGAAGTGGTCAACGTCGTGTAGCCGGTTGGCGCTCGCCGCTCCCTACAATCGAGGCCGCTCATGACCGTTCAGGTTGCCGTGCCTCGGGTCGATCCTTGTCGAGGAGCATGATGCAGAGGAGGATCGCGGTCGCCGTGGCGGCGTTCGTGGCGCTCGTGACCGCCGCCTGCTCGGCGCCCGATGACCGCTCGGCGACGCCCGAGCCGCCGGAGGGCATCCTCCGGCTGGCCGTGGAGACGCCGGGCTCGCTGGACCCCGCCCAGGCCCGTTCGCCGTCGGAGTTCCTCGTCGTGGACCACCTCTTCGACGGGCTCACCGCCTACGACAGCACGACGCTGGCGGTGAAGCCGGCCATCGCCGCCAGCTGGCAGTCCACCCCCGACTTCAAGCACTGGGACTTCACGCTCCGCCCGGACGCCACGTTCGCCAACGGCCGCCAGATCACCTCGGCTGACGTGAAGTACACGCTGGAACGGATCGCCCGCCAGGGCTCGACGTCGCCGGCGGTGGCCCAGCTCGAGCTGGTGGCCGGTTTCAAGCCCTTCAACGTCACCGCCAAGGCAGCGGAGCTCGCCGGCGTTTCGACGCCGGCGCCGAACGTCGTCCGAGTCGCTCTCGACGAGCCGCTGGCCGTCCTGCCCGCAGTTCTGGGCAACCCCACCTTCGGGATCGTCCCGAGGGAGGCGGCCGAGGCGGTCCCGCCCTCGCCCGCCTTCGCCCGCCAACCGGTCGGGAGCGGCCCGTTCATGATGAAGTCGCGGACCGACTTCGAGCTCAACCTGGTCCCCTCGCCCGGGACCCAGACCTCGCTCAAGGGAATCGACGTCTTCCTCGCCAAGGACCGCGCCAGCGCCTATGCCGACTTCCTGCGCGGGGGCGTCGACTGGGCCGAGGCACCCAACGACCAGGTGGAGCGGGTCCCGGCGGACAAGGGGAAGGACGCCTTCCATCCCTACTGGGGTGAGCTCTTCTACGGGTTCAACCTCAAGAACCCCAAGTTCGCCGACCAACGGTTCCGGGAGGCGATCGTGCGGGCCGTCGACCGAGACGCCATCGTGCGGGTCGTCTACGGGAGCTCGGTGATCACCGCCAACGGGCTGGTGGTCCAGGGCATCCCCGGCGCCCAGCCCGACCCGTGCGGCGACGTCTGCCGCTACGACCCGGAACGGGCCAAGGCGCTCCTGAAGGAGACGTTCGGCGGCACCCCGCCGCCGGAGATCCAGCTCGACTTCGACGACTCTCCGACCCAGCGGGCGGTGGCGGAGGCCATGCAGGCCAACCTCCGGTCGGTCGGGGTGATCGCCCGGTTGCGCCCCCACGCCTACGGCGACTACCTCAACTTCGTCCGCGGTGGGCAGCAGGAGCTCTTCCGGCTGGGCTGGATCGGCACCTATCCCCACCCCGACTCGTTCCTGACGCCCTTGTTCCTCTCGGGGCTGACCGACAACGTGACCGGTTTCTCGTCCCCGGAGGTCGACGCCCTGCTCAGGCAGGGGCGGGCCGACCCCGACGAGGCCAAGCGCATCGCCGCCTTCCAGCAGGCGGAGAAGCTGGTCGTCACCAAGGTGCCCATCGTCCCCATCGCCCAGCTGCAGACCCGCACCGTCAGCAGCCCGAGGGTCAAGAACCTGGTCGTCACCGTCGTCGGGACCTTCGACGCCGTCCCGGTCGAGCTCGACGACTAGGGCGGTAGAATCGGGGAGTCACGTCGGAGTGGCGGAATAGGCAGACGCGCCAGGTTGAGGGCCTGGTGCCCGCATAGGGCGTGGGGGTTCAAGTCCCCCCTCCGACACCGGTGATCGGGCGCGAAAGTGCTGGTCAGCACATCGAAGCCGTGCGTAGAGGGCCGTCAGGATGCACGCTGTGGTCACAGCGTGGTCACGAATCCTCGTTCCTGCGATGGTTCCTCTCAAGCCGTCTCATCAGCGCAAGACTTCGCCTGAAGGCATCGTCCTCACCAGTCACTCCCACTCTTGCTCGCCACCAGCTTGAGGGCGGGGGGTGCTCGCGGTAGATGAGGCGGGGTTTCCCGTCGTCATCCCACTCGACAACGACCCGGACCGGTGACTCGTATGCGAGTTTCGCAAGGGTGAAGCCCCACTCGGCGGCCTCGGTCATCAGCCGCTCAACGCCCCGACGTCGCTGCGCCTCACGCTCCTTGCTTCTCTCAGCGATGTCGCGCAGAGCCTCGATCGTTCCCTCTGGGAGTGGGCTGCGGCGAGTCTCGACATCAGCTGGGGGGCTTCCGCCAGAGTCTTCGACAACCGGGTCGGTGGCAACTTCTCCACTGCTTCAATCGCCTGCTCGACAGCCTGTCGTCGGACGAGCTCAAGGGAGGTCCCCGCGGGACCGGTGGCCTTGAAGGTCTGCCAATCGATAACGACGACGAGGCTCACCAAGACACCGAGCGCGACGGCGGTCATTGCGGCCCAGATCGATCCCATGACGAGCGCTCCGACCAAGCCCGCTGCCACGAAGAGGTAGGCAAGCCAGATTGGCTCATCAGCACTTCTCACCAAAGATCAGGCCAGCCACGCGCTCTGCCGCGTCCGTCGCCATCGCTGGCGTGACGTGCTGGGAGTCGACCAGGTGACGGTCGGCCGTTCGTAGAGACGCCTCAACTGCCCTGGCTTGATACGGCTCCGGCGGGTGAAGTCCTCGAGCTCCGACTGGGAAATCCCCATAGGCCAGCCGGTCGCGCGTATCTCTCGTCGACCGACGAGGTTGTACATGGTCCGCATCGCTACGCCCAAGTACTCCGCCGCCTCCGGCAGGCTCAACCAGCGCTCGACGGTCGTCTCCGGCATGAGGGCAGAGTAGAGGCGGAAGGCTCCTGCTCGCCTCGTTGATCTTCATCGCCGCCCATGTCAGGGTTAGCCTTCGGCATGGCGGAGACGAACGGCGGATCAGCGAGCGAGTCGACGCCTCCTTCGCCCCTCCCTCCGGAGCCACTCTCGTCTTCACCGCCTAAACGCGGATCGAAGTCTTGGAGAACATGGCAACTGGCTATCGCCGCGGCGGTGAGTCTCCTCGTCGGCCTGGGTCTCGGGGTGGCGCTCGGTTCCGCTGATCCCGAAAACGAGATCCAGCGCTCGACCGAGGAGCGCTGGTACGTGGCGAAGCGCTCGCGCCGGCGGGTCACCTCGGCCATTGACCGATCGCGGATGAAGGCGTCTCGGGCGAGGCTGCGAGCTAGGACCCCACCGACAACGACCCCGGCGAGCGGGCCGACCTGATCCCATGCCACGTCGCTACGTTAGGCGCAGGGTGCCGGGGAGCCACGGCCGAGCCCGGAAGTTCGAACGCCACGTTGGGCCCCCACCCGGGGCCGGCAACACCTGATCGACGCGCGGTTCGGTCTGGCGTTATGAAGGTGGGGCCGCGGTCGCGGGTGGCCCCCAGCGTTAGCGCGTAGGCATGACCTGTTGGCCTAGGAGGAAGCGGACAGTCTGCGCCACGGTCCGTCCGTTCTCCCAAGCGTCCTTGTTGAGCGCTTGTGGAGTTTGGGATCGAGCCGCGCTACGACCTGCTCCGGGAGTTTCTTCCGCCGGTCGGGTCATCAGCGCCCCTTTCATGCGACGGCACCGGTCTGCCACGTTGAGCCGGCCGAAGTCGTGTCGGCGCCGCCACCGGCCCGACCCGTTGGCGACGTTCCCCCTGCCATCGCCGGCGAGTTCCAGCGGCGTTTGTGGAAGCCGGACTCCTCGGGCCATCCTTCAACCCTCCGCCACAGCGAATCGTATTGGACCGCATGGAGGCTTGGCACCGCTCGCGGGCGAATCCGCTCAACCTCCAAGTGGTCGAGGACTACGTGGCGAGGTCTCATAGCGCACGGCTCGCCGGTGGTGCTGTTCGACCCGTTCCAGGCCATCGGCATGATGCAGAGCATGATGCGAAGACTGCGGGCGCGCGGTGTTCGCGTGCAGGAGGTCAGGTTCACCCCTGCCGTGGTCGGGTGCCGCGGGCTCGTCCTACACCAGCTCATCCGCTCCCACGACTTCGCTCTGCCCGACACGATCCCGACCTGATCGACGAGCTCGTCAACGTGGGCTGAGAGAGACCTCGCCCAGCATCGTGCGGATGGACCACGACCCAGGGCGCACGACGACCGGGCCATCGCCATCGCGCTGGCTGCCTGTCTGCTCGACATGCCGACTGCCGGAAGATCGGCCGTGGTGACGAGCTACGGCGACCCCCGAGAAGCGTTCGACCGCCGTATGCACGCGTGGGTTATGCGGAAACTGCCTACCGTGACGGGGAGAAGCCTCTTGGACAACGGGCTGATGGTGATGTCCGGCGACGGCGGTTTGCGAGCTCTTCGGACTCATCAGACGTCTTTATTGACGAACCTCAATAGCCGTGC
>DATACM010000235.1:0-11498 GCA_036259055.1 Acidimicrobiales bacterium
GCGGCGGCCCGGGCGGGCCCGAGGTCGACGACCACCCTGGTGTCGCGACCCCGCTCCTCGAAGGCGACCAGCTTGGCGCCGTTGGCCTCGGCCAGCCCCCGAGCGGCCGGCTCGCCGTCGGCCGCCCCGGCCAGGGCGGCGGCGTCGGCCGCCGTCTGTGCCCGGGCCCGGGCCCCGGCCGCACCGCCCATCCTCCCGACCTGCAGGGCCAGCGCCCCCGCCAGCACCACCCCGAGCACCAGCACCGGCAGTGCCGATCCGCGTTCCCGCTCGTCCATCGTCGCCTCCCTCGCGGCGTGTCACGCACCACGGGGGAAGCGTCGGCTGGGGAAGCGGCGGCTTGGCAGTGGCGGCCGAGGCCGCGGGCGGCGAGGCCGCCAGCTACTCGCCGTTGGCGAGGACGGGGGCCACCCCGGCGACCACCTGGCCGTCGTCGAGGTTCATGACCTTGACGCCGGTGGCGTCGCGGCCCTGGGAGGAGATCTCCCGCACGGGGATGCGGATGGTCGTGCCCCCCGAGGAGATGACCAGCACCTCGTCGTCGAGGCCGGCCATGAAGGCGGCCACCACCGATCCCCGGCGGGCGGTGAGCTTGATGCCCTTCACTCCCATGGTGCCCCGGCCCTTGCGGGGGAAGCGCTCGGTCTTGGTGCGCTTGGCGTAGCCGGCGTCGGTGAAGAGAACGATGTCGGTGTCGGGGCGGGAGACGTCGCAAGAGACGACCTCGTCGTCGTCGCGGAGGCGCATGCCGATCACCCCCTGGGCCGCCCGCCCGCTGGCCCGCACCTCGTCCTCGGAGAAGCGGATGGTCATGCCCGTTCGGCTGACCATGAAGATGTCGTCCTCGCCCGAGGTCTGGATGACCCGCACCAGCTCGTCGCCGGGGCGGAGGTTGATGGCGATGAGTCCGGTGCGCAGCGACGAGTCGTACTCGGTGAAGCGGGTCTTCTTCACCTGCCCCCGGCGGGTGGCGAAGAACAGGAAGCGGCTCGTCTCGTAATCCCGGGTGTCGATGACCGCCTGGATGCGCTCGTCGGGCGCCAGCGGCAACAGGTTGACGATGGCCGTCCCCCGGGCGGTGCGCTCCTTCTGGGGGATCTCGTGGGCCTTGAGCCGGTACACCCTGCCCCGGTTGGAGAAGAAGAGCAGGAACGAGTGGGCGGTGGTGAACAGGATCCGGGTGATGTAGTCGTTGTCGCGGAGCTTGGCCCCGGCCACGCCCCGCCCTCCCCGGCCCTGGGACCGGAAGGCGTCGGACGGCACCGTCTTCACGTAGCCCGCCTTGGTCATGGTGAAGACCAGCTCCTCGTCCTCGATGAGGTCGAGGATGTCGAGGTCACCCGCTTCGAAGGTGATCTCCGCTCGCCGGGGCGCGGTGAACCTCCCCCGCACCTCGGACAGCTCGTCCTTGATGACGCCCCGGAGGCGGCCGGGGTCGGCGAGGATGGCCTCGAGCTCGGCGATCGTGGCCCGCAGCCTGGCCAGCTCGTCCTCCAGCTCCGAGCGCCCCAGGCGGGTGAGGCGCGCGAGCGTCATGTCCAGGATCACGTTGGCCTGGACCTCGCTGAAGGCGAAGGGCTCGGCCATGAGGCGGTTGCGGGCGTCGGCCCGGTCCTCGGACGCCTTCACCAGGGCGACGATCTCGTCGATCATCCCCAGGGCGCGCAGCAGACCCTCCACCTTGTGGGCCCGATCGTGAGCGGCGGCCAGGCGGTAGCGCGACCGGCGGGTGATGACGTCGACCTGGTGGTCGATGTAGGCCTGCAGCAGCTGCACCAGGTTGAGGGTGCGGGGCACGCCCGCGACCAGGGCCACCGAGTTCACGGCGAAGTTCGTCTGCAGCGGGGTGTGCTTGTAGAGGTTGTTGAGCACGACGTTGGCGTTGGCGTCCCGCTTGAGGTACACGACCAGGCGGGTGGAGTCGCCCGACGACAGGTTCTTCACGTCGCGGATGCCCTCGATCTGCCGGGAGTCGACCAGCTCGGCGATCTTCGCCGCGACCGTCGACACGCTCACCTGGTAGGGCAGCTCGGTGACCACGATCTCGTCGCTCGTCCTGCCCTCGACGACCTCGGCCCGGGCCCGCATGCGGATCGACCCCCGCCCGGTGCGGTAGGCGTCCATGATCCCGGCCCGCCCCAGGATGAAGGCCCCGGTGGGGAAGTCCGGCCCCTTGACGAAGGCCATCAGGTCGTCGGGGGTGGCGTCGGGATGGTCGATCAGGTGCAGGGTGGCGTCGACCACCTCGCCCAGGTTGTGGGGCGGGATGTTGGTGGCCATCCCCACGGCGATGCCCTGGCTGCCGTTGACGAGGAGGTTGGGGAAGCGGGCGGGGAGCACCACCGGCTCGTCGAACTCGCCCGAGTAGTTGGGGACCTTGTCGACGGTGTCCTCGTCGATGTCGGCGAGGAGCTGCATGGCCAGGGGGTCGAGGCGACACTCGGTGTAGCGCTCGGCGGCGGGCTCGAAGTCGGGCGAGCCGTAGTTGCCGTGGAAGTCGATGAGCGGGTGGCGCAGGCTGAACGGCTGGGCCATGCGGACCAGGGCGTCGTAGACCGCCGAGGTGCCGTGCGGGTGGTACTTCGCCGTCACCTCGCCCGTGACCCGGGCACACTTGACGTGGTTGCGGTCGGGGCGGAAGCCCTGGGTGTACATGGCCCAGAGGATCCGCCGGTGCACGGGTTTGAGCCCGTCGCGGACGTCGGGCAGGGCGCGGGCGGTGATGACGGAAAGGGCGTAGACCAGGAAGGACTGCTCCATCTCCTCCTGGAGCTCGATGGGCTCGATGCCGAGGCCACCGTCCCCGTCGCCGCCGGCGCTACCGAGGCCGACCTCGCTCATGACGTCTCCCGGTGAGCTGCGCTCGGCTCGCCTTGGGGGGCCGCTGGCCCCTGCGGGCGGCGGGCGAGGGGCAGGTGCCAGCGGCCCCGCTCGCCGTGCTCGCTCATATGTCGAGGAACCTCACGTCCTTGGCGTTGGTCTGGATGAAGTGCTTGCGCAGCTCCACGTCGTCGCCCATGAGCACGGCGAGCACCTCGTCGGCCAGGGCCGCCTGCTCGACTGACACGGAGAGCAGGGTGCGGCGCGCCTTGTCCATGGTGGTGTCGCGCAGCTCCTGGAAGTCCATCTCGCCCAGGCCCTTCAGGCGCTGGAACTCGAGCTTCTTGCCCGGGTGCTCGGCGATGTAGCGCTCGCGCTCGATGTCGTCCTTCAGGTAGACCTTGTCCTTGCCGACCACGGTGGAGTACAGGGGCGGCTGGGCGATGAACACGTGGTTCTGCTCCACCAGCGGTGTCATCTGGCGGTAGAAGAAGGTGAGCAACAGGGTGCGGATGTGGTTCCCGTCCACGTCGGCGTCGGCGAGGATGATGACCTTGTCGTAGCGGATCTTGGAGACGTCGAACTCCTCGCCCACGCCGGCACCGATGGCCGAGATCAGCGACTGGATCTCGGTGTTCTTGAGCATGCGGTCGACGCGGGCCCGCTCGACGTTGAGGATCTTCCCCCGGATCGGGAGGATGGCCTGGGTGACGGGGTCGCGGGCGGAGATGGCCGAGCCGCCGGCCGAGTTGCCCTCGACGATGAACAGCTCGGATTCCTTGGGGTCCTTGGACGAGCAGTCGGCCAGCTTGCCCGGCAGTCCGGCCCCCTCGAGGAGCGTCTTGCGGCGGATGACCTCGCGGGCCTGGCGGGCGGCCACTCGGGCGCGGGCCGCCTGGACGGCCTTGTTGACGATCTGGCGGGCCTCCGTGGGGTGCTCCTCCAGCCAGTCGCCCAGCTTCTCGTTGGTGACCCGCTCGACCAGCGACCGGATGGAGACGTTGCCCAGCTTGGCCTTGGTCTGACCCTCGAACTGCGGCTCGCGGAGCTTGACGCTCACGATGGCCGTGAGGCCCTCGCGGATGTCCTCGCCGAGGAGGTTGTCGTCCTTCTCCTTGAGCAGCCCCTTGGCCCGGGCGTACTTGTTGACCACGTTGGTGAGCGCCTTCTTCAACCCCTCCTCGTGCATGCCGCCCTCGATGGTGGCGATGCCGTTGGCGAAGCTGTGGATGCCCTCGTGGTAGCCGGTGTTCCACTGCAGGGCGATCTCCACCTCTTGGGTGGCCTCGGCCGCCTCCACGTGGACCACCCGCTTGAAGAGCGGCTCCTTGGCGTGGTTGAGGTGGCGGACGAAGTCGACGATGCCGCCCGTGTAGTGGAAGACGTGCTCCTGCTCGTGGTCGGGCCGCTCGTCGCGGAAGCGGATCTGCAGCCCCCGGTTGAGGAAGGCCATGACCTGCAGCCGCTCGAGGAGCGTCTGGGCCCGGAACTCGGTGCCCTCCGACTCGAAGATCTTGGGGTCGGGCCAGAACGTGACGGTGGTGCCGGTGCGGCCCCGGGGCGCTTTGCCCGTGACCTGCAGCCGTCCCAGCGGCTTGCCCCCGTCGACGAAGGCCATGTGGTGGTGCTTGCCGTGCTGGTCGATGTCGAGCTCGAGCCGCTTCGAGAGGGCGTTGACCACCGACACGCCCACCCCGTGCAGCCCGCCCGAGACCTGGTACGCGCTGCCCCCGAACTTCCCTCCCGCGTGCAGGGTGGTGAGCACCACCTCGGCCGCCGACTTCCCGCGGTAGCGGGGGTTCGAGTGGGGGTCGACGGGGATGCCCCGGCCGTTGTCGGCCACCCGGCACCCTCCGTCGGCGAGGAGGGTCACGTCGATGCGGTCGCAGTAGCCGGCCATGGCCTCGTCGACGGAGTTGTCGACGACCTCGTAGACGAGGTGGTGGAGGCCGTTGAGCCCGGTGGAGCCGATGAACATCCCGGGCCGCTTGCGGACCGGTTCGAGACCTTCGAGGACGGTGATGTCCTGGGCCCCGTAGGACGCTGTCTGGGCCAACTAGGCGCGGCCTTTCACGATGGCGGCGGGTGGTGCGACCGGGTGGCCGCAGAAGGGGCGATTTCCCGTAAAACCGCAGGTCAGCGGGGTCAATCGCACCTGACCAAGGGTACCAGAACGCGCCGTCAACGGGGGCGAACCCGAACGCTCAGCGCACTCACCACGCCCGGCCCCAGCGCCTCGTCGAACCGGCGCAGCAGGTCCGCCTCGAGCCACTTCAGCTGGGCCGCCCAGGCCGGCTGGTCGACGGCCACGACCAGCACGCGGCGCGCCAGCGACACCGGCCGGGTGTGCCGCGCCACCGCCGCGCCGACGAGCTGTTCCCAGCCGTCGAACAGCAGGCTCAGAGCGGCCGGCGGGGGCGCCCCGAGGTGGCGGGCGATGCGCCCGAGCGACTCCCCCACCGGGCGGGGCTCCCCGGCGGCGGGGCCGGGCAACGGGCGCCACGTCATGGCGAGTCCCCTTCGACCACCCTCCCGTCGGCCACCTGGACGACCCGCTCGGGGATGGCGCCGGCGGGAACCGACCCGGTGGTGGTGAGGACGGCCTGGCCAGGGGGCAGGTGGTCGAGCAGGGAGCGGCTGCGCTCGGCGTCGAGCTCGGAGAACACGTCGTCGAGCAGCAGCAGGGGTGGCTCCCCCACCTCGTCGGCGACCACCTGGTGGGCGGCCAGGCGCAGGGCCAGGGCCAACGAGCGCTGCTCGCCCTGGGAGGCGTGGGTACGGGCGGGAAGGCCTCCCACCGACAAGGCGACATCATCGCGGTGGGGACCCACCAGGCTCACGCCCCGCCGCAGCTCGTCGGCGCGGGCGGCGGCGATCGCCGGCCCCAGGCCGTCGGCCCGCCACGGCGCCTCGTAGGCCAGGGCGGCGGTGACCGGGTTGGCCGCCGGCGCGGCGGCGGCCGCCAGCTCGGCGTAGGCCTTGGCCACCAACGGCTGGGCCCGCTCGAGGAACTCGACCCGCGCCGCGGCCAGAGCTTCCCCTGTCTCGATGAGCTTGGCGTCCCAGACGTCGAGGGTGACGGCCACGTCGGGCGTGAGCCGGCCGGCGGCCTGGCCGAGGAGGGTGGTGCGCTGACGGACCACCCGCTCGAAGTCCCGCCGGAGGGCGTCGTTGCGCGGGTGCAGCGTCACCAGGGCGTCGTCGAGCCAGCGCCGCCGGCCCGCCGGCGGCCCCTTCACCAGGGCCAGGTCGTCGGGGGAGAACACGCTCACTCGCAGGGCTTCGAGCAGGTCGGCGGCCCGGCGGACGGGCTGGCGGTTGACCGCCACCCGGCCCCGCCCCGAGAGGCGGATCTCCACCTCGATCACGAGTTGGCGTCCTCCCCGTTGCCCCTCCGCCCGCACCACCGCCTGCTCACACCCATGGCGCACCATGGCGTCGGCCGCCACGCCACGGAAAGAGGCGAGAGTGGCCACGTACCCGACCGCCTCGAGCAGGTTGGTCTTGCCCGCGCCGTTGCGCCCCCTGATCACGGTGAGGCCGGGCGCCAGGGTGAGCTCGGCGGTCACCCAGTTGCGGAAGTCGGCGAGCCAGAGCCGGTCGAGCTGCACGGGGACCGCCTATGGGGCGGAGGCAACGGCCGGGTCAGGAGACCCGCACCGGCATGAGCAGGTAGAGGAACTCGGGGCTCTCGGTCGAGCGAATGGTGGCCGGCTTGAGCGCGTCGAGCGTCTCCAGCAGGACCTGGTCGCCGGTCGTCGCCTCGACGCCGTCGATGAGGAACTCCGGGTTGAACGCCACCACCATCTCGGTGCCCTCGTACTTCCCGTCGACATCCTCACGGGCCTGACCCACGTCCTGGGTGATGGCGGTGAGCTCGATGCCGTCGGGGCGGAGCGCCAGCCGGACCGGCGTGGCTTCGCGCGCCAGGAGCTTCACCCGACGGGCGGCGTCGAGCAACGGCTCCTTCCCCACGACGAGCCGGTTGGGATAGTTGGTGGGGATCAGCTGCCGGTAGTTGGGGAACTCACCCTCGATCAACCGAGTGGTGACCCTCACGGGACCTACCTCGAAGCTGGCCTCGTCGGCACCGAGGCGCAGCCGCACCTGTTCGGCGCCCGCCAGCACGCGCACCAGCTCGCCGAGCGCCCGGGAGGGCACCAGCACGTGCTGGCCCTCGGCCAGCAGGCTGGTGCCGGGCAGGTCGCAGAGGGCCAACCGGTAGGAGTCGGTGGCCACCAACCGGAGGCCCTCGCCTTCGGCGGCGAACAACACGCCGGTGAGGATGGGCCGGGCGTCGTCGTGGCTCGCCGCCCGCACCACCTGGTGCAGGGCCCGAGCCAGCTCCGCGGCGTCGAGGGTGACCGCCTCGGCGGCGGGCTCGGGCAGCCGCAAGAACTCCTCGGCGGGCAGCACCCGCACCGCGAACTGCGACCGCCCGGCCGAGATGATCGCCTCCGGTCCTTCCACCGACACCAGCACCGCCCCGGGCTCGAGCGCCCGCACGATGTCGGTGGCCAGCCGGGCCGGGATCACACACACGCCCGGCTCCAGCGACGCCACCGGCACGTCGACCTGCACGGTGAGGTCGAGGTCGCTCCCGGCCAGATGGAGGGCGCCGTCGGTGACCTCCATACGCACGCCCGAGAGAGCAGGAAGCGCGCCGCCGCGGGTGGCCGCCGCCCGGGCCGCCGTACCGAGGGCCTCGACCAGCGCGTCGCGCTCGGAGCGGAACTTCACCGGCTACCTCTGCTTCTCGTCTTTAGATCTTAAGAAAGAGGAAGTGTTGGGAGTAGGGGCTGTGGACTGGGGACCACTCGCCGTCGGCGCAGGTCGAGACGGGTGGGGACGTCCTCCCGTCGTCCCCACGATCTCACAGGGGTGCGACAGTGTGCAGGGATGGACGGGCGGAGTGCGCGTCTGTCCCCACACCGTCGACCGGCTGCCCACCGGTCATGCACTGCCCCCGAGGCGGTTCATGAGATCCGTGACCTGGTCGAAGATGCTGCGCTTCTGTTGCATCAAGGTCGAGATCTTCTCCACCGCGTGGATGACGGTGGTGTGGTCCCGCCCGCCGAACTCCCGGCCGATGGCCGGGTAGCTGAAGTCCGTCATCTGGCGGAAGACGTACATGCAGATCTGGCGGGCGTTGACGAGGGGACGGCTGCGGCTCTTGCCGACGAGGTCGTCGACGGTCATGCCGAACATGTCCGCAGTCGTCTCGAGGATGGTGCGGGGGGTGAGCTGGCGGTTCTCGGTGGTGATCAGGTGGCGGAGCTGCTCCTCGGCCAGGCTGAGGCTGACCGGCTGGCCGTGGATGCTGGCGTAGGCGGCCACCCGGATCAGCGCCCCTTCCAGCTCCCGGATGTTGTTGGTGATGTGAGTGGCGATGTACTCCAGCACCTCGTCGGGGAAGGCCAAGGTCTCTCGCTCCGCCTTGTGGCGCAGGATGGCCAGGCGGGTCTCGAGCTCGGGGGGTTGTACGTCGGTGGTGAGCCCCCAGTCGAAGCGGGTCCGCAGCCGGTCCTCGAAGGCGCCGAGGGACTTGGGGGCGCGGTCGGAGGTGATGACGATCTGGCGGTTGTCGTCGTGGAGGGCGTTGAAGGTGTGGAAGAACTCCTCGCGGGTGCCGTCCTTCTTCTCCAGGAACTGGATGTCGTCGACGAGGAGGACGTCGCAGGTGCGGTAACGCTGCTTGAAGGCGAACTGGGTGTTCGTGCGGATCGACTCGATGAAGTCGTTGGTGAACGTCTCCGCCGACACGTAGACGACGTTCAGGTCGGGGTAGTGGCGGTTGATGTAGTTCCCGATGGCATGGAGGAGGTGGGTCTTGCCCAGGCCGGCGGTGCCGTAGATGAAGAGCGGGTTGAACGACTGGGCCGGCTTCTCGGCCACCCCCTGGGCCGCCGCCAGGGCGAAGCGGTTGGAGGTGCCGCTCACGAAGGTCTCGAAGGTGTAGCGGGGATTGACGGTCGGCTCGGGCGGCCGCCTGACGGGGACGGGTGGGGGCGGCGGGGCCGGTGGCGTCTCGGGCGGGGTCCAAGGCGCCGGCTGGGCCCCGTGGGTGCCGGTGCCGACGGTGGTGCCGTCCAGGTCCGGTGCGTCCTCCACTTCGGGGACCGCCTCCGACGACGTGGCGTCCTCCTCCGTCAAGGGCGGCTCTTCGGCGCCCGTCTCGGTGTGGACCTCGAGCACGACGAGCCGCGGGTGGCCGACCTCGGCGCACGCGTCCTCGATCGCCCCCAGGTGGCGGTTCTCGATGCGTTCCTTGACGACGGTGCTGGGCACGGCCAGCACCAGGTAGCGCTCGTCGCCGCCGACGGGGCGGGCGGAGCCGAAGAGCGTGTTCCACGTCCCCTCGGGGAACCGCTCGTGCAGGAGCTGGGACACTGCGGCCCACAGGTCGTCGGTGCTGATCACCCCTGGCCAACCTCCCTGCTCGGGCCGTCCACACGGGTATCCACAGCTGTGGAAAACGGCCTGCATCCTGTCTGTGCGGCCAGTCGCAAGGATGCGGGGCCAGGGAAGTGTTCGAGGGGTCCCCGTCCCGAGTGCCGCTCTCGGGCGTGGGGGAACCGTAGCACCGCGTTCCCCTTGGGACACAAGGGGGCGGGGCGGAAAATGCGGGGCTCCCGGTCCGAGGGGTGCCCGCCTCCGGCTAGCCTGGTCGGGGCGTGAGACGCGCTTGGCGGTTCGCGCCAGGACGACTCGTCCGCCGCGCCGGCAAAGGCGTCCGCAACGATCTCCGAGGAGGCCATGGGTGAAGCGCCCCTTCCAGCCGAACACCCGCCGCCGGGCCAAGCGGCACGGGTTCCGCCACCGGATGTCGACGCGCGCCGGGCGGGCCATCGTCGCCGCCCGTCGCCGCAAGGGCCGTCATCGTCTCTCTGCCTGACCGAGTCGATCCGCGACCGTGCGACCTTCCTCCGCCTCCGGCGGGAGGGGCGACGGGCCCGCCGCGGGCCGGTGACGGTGACCTGGGTCCCGGCCGCCGAGGACGAGGGCGTCAGGGTGGCCTACGCCGTCGGCCGGGTGGTGGGTGGGGCGGTGGTGCGGAACCGGGCCCGGCGCCGGTTGCGTTCCGCGGTGGCGGAGATCGAGCCGCAGCTGCGGCCGGGCGCCTACCTCTTCGGTGCCGGGCCCCCGGCGGTCACCATCCCCTATCCGGAGTTGAAGGCAGCAGTGAGCGACGTGGTGACGGCCGTGACCGAGGCACCCGGGCGCGCCACGCCGAGGCGCCGGTGACGGCGGTGACGGCGGTGACCGGCTCCCATCACCGGCGCCCGACCCCGGGGGCGCGGGCGGCCATGGCCGCCGTGCGCCTCTACCAGCGGGTCTTCGCCGGGCGGGCGTCACCGTGCCGGTTCTGGCCGACCTGCTCGGCCTACGCCATGGAGGCCCTCGAGGTGCACGGGTTGTGGCGGGGTGGCTGGCTGGCCGCCCGACGCCTCGGCCGCTGCAACCCCTGGGGCCCGTGGGGCGCCGACCCTGTGCCGGACCGGACGCGGCCATGATCGCAACCGTCGTGCTGGCGAAGTTCTGGATCCTCGACCCGCTCTACACCTCACTCGGGACGCTTCTCGCCTGGTTCTACAGCGTCATCCCTTCCTACGCCTTCGCCATCGTGCTGCTCACCCTGGCGGTGCGCGTCATCACCCTGCCGCTGACGGCGAAGCAGGCCCGGGCCCAACAGCAGATGCAGCAGCTGCAGCCGGAGCTCAAGCGCCTGCAGGCGAAGTACAAGCACGACAAGCAGAAGATGCAAGAAGAGGTGATGAAGTTCTACCGGGAGAACCACGCCAACCCCTTCGGCAGCTGCCTCCCGGTGCTGATCCAGATGCCGATCCTCATCGTGCTCTACCGGCTGATCCTCGGCTTGAGCGACAAGGACGGCCCCAAGCACGTCCCCTCCGACAGCGCCCTGTTCGAGGCCCTCAAGGAGTCCGGGGGCGAGATGGTCTCGTGGGGCATGGACCTGGCCCGCTCGGCGGCGGCGGTCCCGGGTGCGGACAAGTTCCCCTACCTGGTCCTCGTCGCCTTCGTCGTCGCCACCGGCTACTACCAGCAGCGTCAGCTCACGGCCCGGGTGCCCAAAGAGAGCATCAACCCCCAGATGGCCATGATGACGAAGATCTTCCCGGCCATCTTCGGGTTCATCTCGTTCAGCATCCCCGCCGGCGTGGTGGTGTACTTCCTCGTTTCCAATATCTGGCAGATCGGCCAGCAGGCGGTGCTGTTCCGCAACCAACCGGCGCCTCCGGGGGCGGCGACGGGGAAGGCGGCCGGAAAGGGCACGGGGGGCGCCAAGGGCAAGGGCGGCGGGGCACAGAGAGCCGGGGGTGGCAAAGGCCAGGGACCCGGGGCCAAGGCCGGGCCCGCCAAGGCGACCGGGAGCAAGGGGGCGGCGGCCAAGACGGCGGGCGCCAAGGGCGGCGGCGCCAAGGGCGGTCCGGCGAAGGGAGCGCCGCCCAAGGGTGCCCGCAAGGGCAGCGGCCGGGTGACGCCCCGCGACGACCGGGCCAAGCCGGGGCAGGCCAAGAGCGCCAAGCGACCGTCCCAAGGTCGTCCCGGCGGCGGCGCCTCGCCGATGGCGGCGATGGGCGGCCGGGGCGGCCAGGGCGGCCAGGGCGGCGGCCAGGGCTCGGGCAAGGCGAACGCCCCCTCGCCCGCCGGCGCCG
>DATACM010000236.1:0-8041 GCA_036259055.1 Acidimicrobiales bacterium
CCACCAGGCCCGCGACACACACCAGTGCCACCGCCACGAGCGACCTGCGCATGCATGCTCCTCCCCGTCGTCCTCGGCGGTGGAAGCTACCAGGGGCACCGTTAGGCTCCCGGCCCATGGCCGCCCCCGACGAAGGCGCGATCTACAGGGTCGTCGTCAACCACGAGGAGCAGTACTCGATCTGGCCCGCCGACCGGGAGATCCCGTCGGGCTGGACCGACGCCGGCAGGACGGGCACCAAGGACGAGTGCACCGCCTACGTCCGACAGGTCTGGACCGACATGCGGCCGCTCAGCCTGCGCCGCCACATGGACGACGCCGGCGGCTAGGCCGGCGCCTCCTCCTCCTGGTCGAGGACCTGGACCAGGGTGTTCCACGGCAGGGTGGCGCACTTGATGCGCACCGGGAACTTGACCACGCCCTGCAGGGCAGCCAGGTCACCCAGGTCCAAGGCGGGATCGGGGGCCACCGCCTCTTCGATCTCGTGGCCGTCGCCGTCGAGGCGGTGCTCGTGGATCGACATCATGGCCTTGAACGCCCGTATCAGGTCGCGGGCCTCCTCGGTGGTGCGCCCCTTCACCGCCGCCGACATCATCGAGGCGGACGACTGGCTGATCGAGCACCCCTGGCCACCGACCTTGACCTCGTGCACCTGGCCGCCCTCCAGGTCGAGGTAGACGACGACCTCGTCGCCGCAAAGGGGGTTGAAGCCCTCGGCCCGCCGGGCGGGCGGGACCGGCAGCTCCCCGCGGTTGCGAGGGTTCCGGTAGTGGTCCAGGATGATCTCGCGGTACAGGTCTTCGAGCACGGGCGGCGGGGGCCTCAGGCGGGGAGGAACAGGTCGGACGCCGACTGGAGGGCTTCGCTCAGGGCGTCGACGTCGGACGGGTCGTTGTACAGGTAGAACGACGCCCTCGCCGTGGCGCCGACGCCCAGCCGGCGCATGAGGGGCTTGGCGCAGTGGTGCCCGGCTCGGATGCACACGCCGGACTGGTCGAGCACCTGCGAGAGGTCGTGGGGGTGGATGTCCGCGTAGGTGAAGGAGACGACGCCGCCGCGGACCGTCGGGTCGGAGGGGCCGAAGACGTGGAGCTCGTCGCCGTGGCGCTCGGCCAGCGTGCGGAGGGCGTAGGTGGTGAGCTCGATCTCGTGCTCGCGCACGGCGTCCATCCCCAGCTCGCTCAGGTAGTCGACCGCGGCGCCGAGCCCCACCGCCTCGGCGATGGGAGGGGTGCCCGCCTCGAACTTCCACGGGAGCTCGTTGGGCAACCAGCCGTCGAGGCGGACGTCGCGGATCATCTCGCCGCCGCCGAGGAAGGCAGGCATGGCGTCGAGGAGGTCCTCGCGGCCCCAGAGGACACCGATGCCGGTCGGACCGCACATCTTGTGGGCGGAGAAGGCGAGGAAGTCGCACCCCAGCTCGCCCACCTGGGTGGGGAGGTGGGGGACGTACTGGGCGCCGTCGACCAGGACGACCGCGCCGGCGGCGTGAGCCGCGTCGGCGATCCGCCGCACCGGGTTGAGCGTGCCCAAGACGTTGGACATGGCCGTCACACCCACCAACCCGACGCCGTCGAGGAGGCGCTCGAGGTCGTCGAGCACCAGCCGGCCCTCGTCGTCGAGGGGGAGGAAGCGCAGCTCGACGTCGCGCTCTTCGGCCAGCATCAGCCAGGGGACCAGGTTGGCGTGGTGCTCCATCTCGGTGAGCAGCACCGCCTTGCCCGGCGCCAGCCGGTGACGGGCCCACGAGTGGGCCACCAGGTTGATCCCCTCCGTGGCGTTCTTGGTGAACACGACCTCCCGCGTCGACGGGGCCCCGATGAAGCGGGCGACACTCGCCCGGGCCGCCTCGTAGGCGGCGGTGGCCTGCTCGGCGAGGGCGTACACCCCCCGGTGGACGTTGGCGTGGTGGCGCTCGTAGTAGTCGTCCATGGCCCACAACACCGGGCGGGGCTTCTGCGAGCTGGCCGCCGAGTCGAGGAACACCAGGGGGCGGTCGGAGGGCCCCCGGTCGAAGATCGGGAAGTCCTTGCGGACAGTGGCTACGTCGAGCGCCATGCCTCGTAGCCCTCCTGCTCGAGACGGTGCGCCAGGTCGGGCCCGCCGCTGGCCACGATCCGGCCGTCGATCAGGATGTGGACGACGTCGGGCTCGAGGTACTGCAGGATCCGCTGGTAGTGGGTGATGAGGAGCACCCCGAGCTCGGGCCGGTCGGCCCGCACCTCCTGGACACCCCGGGCCACCACCTTCAGGGCGTCGATGTCGAGGCCCGAGTCGGTCTCGTCGAGCACCGCCAGCTCGGGCTCGAGGATCGCCATCTGCAGGATCTCGTTGCGCTTCTTCTCCCCTCCGGAGAACCCCTCGTTGAGGTAGCGGTCGCCGAACGACGGGTCCATGCCGAGGCGCTTCATCCACTCCATGATCGCCAGCCGCAGCTCCAGCACCGAGAGCTCGATGCCCTTCCGCTCGGAGAGCGCCTGGCGCAGGAACTGCACGACCGACACGCCCGGGATCTCCTCCGGGTACTGGAAGGCGAGGAACATGCCCGACTTCCCCCTGACCTCGGTGGGCCACTCGGTGATGTCCTCGCCCTTGAACAGGAGGCGCCCGCCCGTGACCTCGTACTCGGGTCGTCCGAGGATGGTGTTGGCGAGGGTGGACTTGCCCGAGCCGTTGGGCCCCATGAGCGCATGGACCTCGCCGGCGGCCACGGTGAGGTCGACGCCCTTGAGGATCTCGGTCCCGGCGGCGGCGACGCGGAGGCCCTCGATCTGGAAGAGGGGGACGGTCATCCGCTCCATCTTATTACCACTACCCGGATAGGAGAAAAGAAACGGCGGCTCTCTCGGGGGACCGATATGGCCACTACGCTCCCGCCGATGTCGACGCCGTGGACCTGGACCGGGGGCAGCCCGTCGCTGGGTCAGCTGGGCGCGGCCGTCACCCTCGTCGAGGGCTCGGCCTTCTGCATCTCCGACCCCAGCGGCGACATGGGCGCCGGCCAGGCCCAGGGGCTGTTCTTCCGGGACACCCGCTTCCTGTCCCACTGGGAGCTCAAGATCAACGGCGGCCATCCGGAGGCGCTCGCCGCCGACAGCACCGATCCGTTCTCGGCCACGTTCGTGCTCCGCGCCCAGCCCCTCCCGGGGAGGGCCGACAGCACCCTCCTCGTGTTCCGGTACCGGTACGTGGGCCGTGGGATGCGCGAAGACCTGGTCGTCTTCAACTACGGGGAGGAGCCGGCCTACTGCTCGATCGAGCTGGAGTTCGCCGCCGACTTCGCCAACCTCTTCCGGGTGAAGGAGGGTCGCGGTGGCGCCGACGGTGAGGTCACCGTCGACTCGGACAAGTCGCAGATCGTCTTCCATCACCGCAAGGGACCCGTGCGCCGGGGGGCCCGCCTCACCTTCAGCGAGCCGGCCGGAGGCAGAGGGAACCAGGCGGCGTGGGAGGTGATCGTCCCCGCCCGAGGGAAATGGAGCACCTGCCTGCAGCTGGCCACGATCATCGAGGGCGAGGAGATCGAGCCTCGGTACCGGTGTGGCCAGCCGGTCGAGCGGGCGACGCCCCAGCGACGCCTCGAGCAGTGGCGCCGCGACGTGCCGGCGGTGCAGACGGACTACGACGAGCTGCGGGCGGTGGTCGTCCGCAGCGCCGAGGACCTCGGCGCGCTGCGGATCTTCGACCCGGACTACCCCGAGCGCACGGTGGTGGCCGCCGGCGCCCCGTGGTTCATGACCCTGTTCGGTCGGGACTCGCTGCTCACCTCGTGGATGGCCCTCATCGTGAACCCCGACCTGGCGCTGGGCGTGCTGCAGACGCTGGCTCGCTTCCAGGGCACCGAGGTCGACCCCCGCAACGAGGAGGAGCCCGGGCGGATCCTCCACGAGATGCGCTTCGGCGACGCCCCCAGCCTCTCGCTGGGCGGCGGCGACGTGTACTACGGCTCTATCGACGCCACGCCCCTCTTCGTCATGCTCCTGGGCGAGCTGCGGCGGTGGGGCCTGGCCCGCGAGGTGGTCGACAGCCTCCTCCCCGCCGCCGACGCCGCCATGGCGTGGATCGAGGAGTTCGGCGACCGCGATGGCGACGGCTACGTGGAGTACCGCCGGTCGTCGGACCGGGGCCTGCTCAACCAGGGGTGGAAGGACTCGGGGGACTCGATCCGGTTCGCCGACGGCCGGCTGGCCCGCCCTCCCATCGCCCTCTGCGAGGTGCAGGGCTACGTCTACGGCGCCTACCTGGCGCGCGCTCACTTCGCCGACGAGTTGGGCGACCCGGGCACCGCCACCCGCTACCGGGCCAAGGCGTCGGACCTCAAGCTCCGGTTCAACGAGGAGTTCTGGCTCGAGGACCGAGGCTGGTACGCCATGGGCCTCGACGACGAGAAGAAGCCCATCGACGCCCTGGCCTCCAACATGGGCCACTGCCTCTGGACGGGCATCGTCGACGAGGACCGGGCACCGGCGGTGGCCGCCCGGCTGATGTCCGACGACCTCTTCAGCGGCTTCGGCATCCGCACCCTGGGCCAGTCGATGACCGGCTACAACCCGGTCAGCTACCACAACGGGTCGGTCTGGCCGCACGACAACGCCATCATCGCCGCCGGCCTCATCCGCTACGGCTTCGTCGAGGAGGCCCATCGCGTGATCCTCGGCTGCCTCGACGCCGCCAGCAGCCAGGGCCACCGCCTCCCCGAGCTCTACGGAGGCCTCAGCCGGCAAGAGGTGCGGTTCCCCGTCGCCTACCCCTCCTCGTGCTCACCGCAGGCGTGGGCGGCGGCCTCCCCGCTCCAATTCCTCCGCCTGCTGCTGCGGCTCGACCCCTGGGTGCCCCACGGCAAGGTCTGGCTGGCCCCCACCCTGCCGGACCGCATCGGCTACCTGCGGGTCGACCGTATCCCCCTGGCCGGCCGCCGGGTCACCGTGGAGGTGGCTGACGGCGACGTCAAGGTGGACGGTCTCCCGCCCGAGATCGAGTGGATCCCCGAGCCGAGGAAGCCCTCGACCGCCTGACGATCCGGGGGGCCGGGTCCTCGACCTTTCGTTGTCGAGTTGACCACCGTGTAGGTGGTCAAGTCACCACAAAACGTCGTCGCCCGCCCCGTTAGATGGCCCGGCGGGCCACCTCGGCAGCCAGCTGCGCCCGGGACGACAGCCCGAGCTTGGCGAAGGTGTGGGACAGATGGGTCTCGACCGTCCGTCGGGAGACGAACAGGCGCTCGCCGATCTCCCGGTTGGTGAGCCCTTCGGCGGCCAGGCGGGCTATCCGCACCTCGGTCGGCGTGAGGCTCCCCCAGCCGGAGGCGGCGCGCTCACCGGGGCCGCCCCGCCGATGGCGCACCCCGAGTTCCCGTAGCGCCGCCGTAACCCTCGCCGCCGGCATCGTCGCGCCCGCCTCCTCGAGCACCGCCAGGGCCTCCTCCAACATCCCAACCGCCTCGCCGAGCCGTCCGTGCCGGGTCAGCGCCAACCCGGCGTCTTCGCAGGTGAAGGCCAGCTCCATCCGGTGCGGCGTGGCGCGGTAGGCGGCCGCGGCGGCGACGAGCCCGTGGGCGTCGCCGTCGGCCAGCGCCCGGCAGCGCAACGCGGCGGCCGCCGCGCTGGCAGCGCCCGAGCGCCGGGCGCCCTGCTCCACCTCGTCGGCGACGCGGGCGGCCAGTTGATCCTTGCCTGCGCGCGCCGCCAGCCGAACCAGGTCGGGCGCGAACAGGCGGTAGCTCAGGAAGTAGCGGAGGGGCTCCGCCGCCGTCCACGCGTCCTCGAGCGTCGAGAGGGCGAGGGCTTCGTCGCCGGCGGCCGCCTGGAGGTGGGCGGTGATCCACAAGCCCCATTCCAGGGGCCACCGGGCCCCCGCGCCGGCCAGCGCCACCGACGCCTCGGCCCGCCAGGCGGGGCTCGTGGCGCCGATGAACTCCTCCGCCGCCCGGCGCAGCAGACCCTCGGCGGCGCCGAGCTCGCCTCGTTGCGCCGCCACCCATGCGGCCATCCCGTGCAGGAGCGGGACGTAGAGCCGGGTACCGACGTCCTCGACGAGCGCCAGCCCGCTGTCGATCTCCGCCAGGCCGTCGTCCAACGACCCTTCGAACAGGCAGCGCATGGCCAACGCGCAGTGGTACAGCGGGAGCCACGCCACCGTCCCCCGGTCCTCGGCCCGCCGGCGACCCTCCTGCAGCACCGCCTCCGCCTCGTCCAACCGATCGGCGTCGAGGAGGACGAGACCGAGGAACAGCTGCGGGTGGAGGTGGCCGACGCGCAGCTCGGAGCTCCCCCGTGCGATCGCCGTCGCACGCCGCGCCAACTCCGTCGCGTCCCCGACCCGGCCCTCGGCGTCGGCGCCGACGGCCAAGGTCTGGAGGGCCAGGCAGACTGCGTAGTCCTCCCCGAGCCCCTCGGCTTCGGCCAGCAGCTCACGGGACGCTCTTTCGGCTCGTCCCCGTTCGCCCAGGAAGAGGCGGAGGTTGGCGGCAAGGGCGAGGGCGCCGATCCGCTCCCGGTCCCCCACTCCGGCGATCGAACCGGCCGCCTCCAGCTCGCCGGCCGCCGCCTCGAGCCACCCCTGCGTCCACAGGACCTCGCCGAGCGCTCGCCGCAGGGCGCCTTCCACCGCCGGCGCCGGACCACGAGCGAGGACCTGGCGCGTGAGCTCCGTGGCATCGAGGGCGCGTCCCGTCTGGATGAGCAAGGGCGCCAGCTGGACCGCCAGGTCGTCACCTTCGGGGGCGTCCGGCGGCCCCAGCTGCATCGCTCGCTCGAGAAGCTTGACGGCCGCGTGGGGGGACCCGGGTGCAACCGCCCGAGCGGCCCGGGCCAGCCATCGCACCGCGTCGGTGTCGCCGGTCCCGGCGCCGGCGAGGAGGTGGTCGGCAACCCGGGCGAGCGGCGCGCCTGTGGCACCCAGGACTCGAGCAACCTCCCGGTGCAGGCCCCGGCGCAGCGGGAGGGCGAGGTCGTCGTAGATCGCGTCGCGAATGAGCTGATGGCGAAACGCCAGCTGGCCGTCGTCCTCGCCGAGAACTCGGGCTGCCATCGCGTCCTCGAGCGCCGACAGCAGCTCGACGGGGCTGCGACCCATCACCGTCGCCAGCTCCGTGACCGAGAACCGCCGTCCCAGCACGGACGCCACCTTGAGGGCTTCGACGGTCGGTGCCGGCAGGCAACGCACACGGCGCAGGACCGTCGTCGACAGGCCGGGAGGGATCGGCTCGCCGTCGCCGGCGACCCCCGGCGCCTCGTGCTCCGCTGGCGTCGAGGTGACCAGCTCGATCACCAGCAGTGGATTGCCGCCCGTGGCGGCGACCTGGCGGGAGAGCGCGCGGCTCGGTCGGCCGCCGACGGCGACGGCGAGAGCACAAGCGTCCTCCTCGCTGAGCGGCTCCAGGACGAGGCGACCAGCGCCCCGTGACACCAGATCGTCGATCACCACCTGGAGGTCGATGTTGCGTGGGAACGGGCGCACGGTGACGACCACCGCGACCGGGAGGGCGGTGAGGGCCCGCCTTCCCACGGCTCGCAGCGCCCGCACGGTCGACGGGCCGGCCCAGTGGAGGTCCTCCAGCACGACGACGACCGGTGCGGGCGCCGCCAACCGTTCGAGCAGCCCGACGAGGGACTCGACGATCCGGAAGCCGACGTCGTCGGCGCTCGGTGAAGGAGCGTCACCGCTCTCTCCGACGATGAGCCGGCCGAGCGCAGCCCGCTCGGCGTCAGGAGCGTCGGGGTGCAGGCCAAGGGCGTCGACGAACGGCCCGAAGGGCCGCTCACCCTCGATCTCGTCGACCGCGCCCACGAGGACCCGGAGCCCTCGCCGACCGGCCTCGTCGGCCACCTCGGCCACCAGGCGCGTCTTCCCGATCCCCGCTTCGCCCTCGAGCACGACGATCCCGCCCGAGCCGTTGCCCGCTCGCTCCAACAGCGCATGGAGGACGGCGCGCTCAGTCCGGCGGCCGACGAGCGGGACCACGTCGCCCGCGACACCGGTCGTCACGGCAGGACGTCCGAGCGAAGCCATGCGGCGAGCTCGAGGCTACGCGCCGGCGCCG
>DATACM010000237.1:0-7560 GCA_036259055.1 Acidimicrobiales bacterium
TGCTGGGAAGACAGCTCCCCGGCCCGGGCGGCGGCGTCGAGGACCCCCAGGTGCTCGAGGCGGCGGGCGGTGGTCAGCGACTCCGCCGCCTGGCCCACCGTGCTCCCCGTCGAGCGGGCCAGATCGGTCGCCGCCGAGCGCTCCCCGGCCGACCTCCACGCCCCCGTCTCCGCCCTGCGGGCGGCCGCTTTGGCCTTGAGGGTGGCGGCCATGCGCTCGATGGCGGTGGCCGCCTCCACCGCCCGCCCCGCCTGCTCGGCCGACAGCAGGGCGGCGTCGAAGCAAGCGGCGTAGCGCCCCAGCGCCTCTCGCAGATCCACCAGCGTGTCGCACATGGCGGGCTCTCCCGGCATGGCGGACTGACCGAGGAGAGGTCTACCCTCTCGAACTGGTGTTCGCACCCTAGCAGGGGCATGTGACAGTGGCAACGACACCTGCTCCAAACGTCCGAAGCCGTCTCAGCCTCAGGTGGATCACGCGCACACAATGAAGGTCGTTCGGACCACCCGAGGTTGTGGCCCTGGCCGGTGCAAGGCCCGGCGCGGTGTGCCGCGGTGGCCGCCGACCATGCGGGTCGGGCGCGCCACACCGGACCGCAGATGGCGGCGCCATCCCGGAGCGGTCCATGGCGCGGGCCGGGCGCAGCGGTGCGACCGCCCGCCCGGCAGGAGGTCATGCCGTTAGGGCGATCCGTCGTCCGGCGGTCGGAGCTTGTAGTGCGCCAGCGACTCGACCTGGCGGAGGAACTTCGGCGTGCGGCGAAACTTCGGCGAGAGGGCTTCGTGGTCCACTCCGGCGGCTCGCCACCGCAGGATCCGCCGCTCCAGCGGCCGCAGCACGTCGCCCGGCATGTGGACACCGCTCCGGGGCGTTTGGGCCAGGACACGCACGCGACCGACCCACTCGGGGCTGTGCCGAAACCGCCGGCCGATCTCGGCGTCGTCGAGGCCGTCGGCGGACAAGCGGAGAACCCGGCGCTCCAGCGGTCGGAGAGTGCGGTCCGGCGTGGCGGTGACCTCCGTAGTAGTCGAAGGTCAGGATAGACGCGTGAACGTCATCCCGGCGATCTCTCGTCCCGAACCCGGCGACGCCGGGTGCCGCCCACTGGCCCTACGCCGGCGATGACGACCCGGTTGCCCGCGCCCTGAACTCGGTCCGGAAGTACGTCGCCTCCCGGCCCCTCGACCGGGTGGAATGGAACAACTCCACCCTGCTGCAGGGCGACGCCGCCGAAGCGGTGCGCGACCTCCAGTCCCAGCAGGGCCCGGAGCTCATGGTCCCAGGGCAGCGCCCATCTCATCCGATGCCCGCCGGGATGGAGCTGGTCGACTCGAAGACGTCGGGGACCGGCGTGGTCATGGCGACGTACCGGCCGGCCGGCGAGCTCCGGCTCGGCTCGTTCGCCTTCGAGGAGCCGACGGCCGAGGAGGTCGAGCGCCGACAGCGCCTGGGCGGGTGGACGCTGGCCGCCCAGCCGTCGACGAGCTCGCCCAGGGTCGGCCGGGGACCGGCGTGAGCACGGCGCGCTGTGCCAGATTCGGTCCGCCATGGCTGGGTCGTGGGACCTGGGAATCGTTCGCGGGGACGATGGGCGCAAGCGGTGCCCGTGGTGCGTGTCGGCGCCCGACTACGTCGCGTATCACGACATCGAGTGGGGCCGACCTGTCACCGCCGAAGCGCAGCTCCTCGAGAAGTTGTGCCTCGAAGGGTTTCAGTCCGGCCTCTCGTGGCTGACGATCCTCCGCAAGCGGGATGCCTTCCGGCGAGCGTTCGCCGGGTTCGTGCCCGAAGTCGTTGCCGAGTTCGGGTCGACCGACGTCGAGCGGCTCGTCACCGACGTCTCGATCGTCCGCCATCGGGGGAAGATCGAGGCCACGATCGCCAATGCTCGCGCCACCCTGGAGGCCCGAGACCGTCACGGCTCGCTCGCGGCCTTGGTCTGGTCCTTCGAACCCCCTCGAAGAGGCCGGCCCGTGCCGAGGCGGCTGGGTGATCTTCCCGCCACCACGCCCGAGTCGGTGGCTCTGTCGAAGGCTCTCCGAGGGCTGGGCTTCCGCTATGTCGGTCCGACCACGGCCTACGCCGCGATGGAGTCTCTCGGCCTCGTGAACGACCATCTCTCCGGCTGCCACGTTCGCAATGCGTGCGAGGAGGACCGACGCAGGATCGGAGAGATCGGGGGGCGGCGGTAGCTCGGCGCCGGCCGCCGGGTATGCGACCATGACGGCGTGGCGGAGACGCCCACGCGGCTCTTCGTGTACGGCACGTTGATGCCGGGACAGGAGCGGTGGCCGGTGCTGCTGCCGTACGCCCGTTCGAGCGAGCCGGCGACGGCGAGAGGCCAGCTCTGGGACACCGGGGTGGGCTACCCGGCGGCGCGGTTCGACGACACGGGTCGCGACTTCCCCGGAGCCCTCGTCACGATCGCCGCCGAGCTCCTGACCGACGTGGTGAGGACGCTCGACCGCATCGAAGGCGAAGGAGTGCTGTTCCGGAGGGTCGAGATCTCGACCTCGGCCGGCCCGGCCTTCAGCTACGAGTGGATCGGTCCCACCGAGGGCCTCTCACCGTTGCCGAACGGCTGGCTGGGGCGGGCAGGCGCCTACCGCTGACCTCAGATCCTCTGCAGCTGACCTCGGATCGCGCCACCGGGGTACCGCGGGGTGCTGTGGAGGTTGATGTAGTACTGCTGCGGGTTGGCGGCGATGTTGTCGAGCAACGCCTCGTTCCCGACCGTCACGCACCGGCGGTACACGCCCGAGCTGGCCGACGGAGGGTTCGGGAAGGGGACGACGATCGGTCCCGAGGTGGTGGGAGGCGCGATGTGGATGTGGAGCCCGCTCAACGTCCCGTCGACCCTCGTCCACTGCAGGGTCAGGCACAGCTGGTTGGCGGCGTCGTTGATGGTGATGTAGGCCCGTCCGACGGCGTCGGGATCGCCGGGGTTCGGCCGCTCGGCGGCGCCGGTCATGAAGGCGATGATCCGGGCGTCGTCGGCCGCCGCCGGGGACGCCGCGGCCACCATCGCCGCCGAGGACAGGACCAACACACAAAGGGCGACTCTGCGCAGCATGCCGTGACCTCCCGCTCGCCGATGGGCCTATCCGTAGGTTACGTCCGGGAAGGGGATTGGGATTTCGCGGGGATGCGCCGGCCCCAGACCTGGACGAGCACGACCACGCCGAGGACGGCCACGAGGGCGTTGCGGGCCACGAGCAGGGCGAGGGGGGCGGCGCGGTTGGCCAGCAGCCCGGCGTAGTGGAAGGGATAGAGCGCCTGTGACAGCACGTTGGCGACGGCCAGCAGGGCCAGGGGCAGCCGGAGGGCCCGACCCGCCAGACTGGCGGCGACCGCGCCCAGGGCGGAGAGCCAGAGCATGAACTGCGGCGAGAACACGGTGCCCACGGCGAGAAGGAGGGCGAGGGTGCCCGCCATCGCCGCCACCAGCTGGGACAGGGAGGAAGCGTCCACCCGCTTGCGGGCCAAGGCCACTCCTGCGGCCACCACGGCGACGGAGAGGGCGACCGACAACGTCTTCAACGCCGACCCTTCCGAGCCCCGGACGTGGTACGCGCCGTGGTCGAAGACGACCTCCGCCGGTGAGTCGAGGTGTCCGGCGATCAAGAGGGCGGCCCCCCAGGTGCTCTCCACCCCGACGCCTCTCTCGCTGTGGTAGCCGACGACGCTCTCCCAGAGGCCGTCGAGGGAGGCCAGGACGGGCAGCATGGCCGCGACCACGACGCCCGCCGCCGCGGCCAGCGGGCGCCAGCGCCATCCCCCGCGGCTCACGACGGCGACCGGCAGGAGCAGGCCGGGGTAGACCTTGGTGACGGCGCCGAAGCCCAGGAAGCCCCCGGCCGCCGACCATCCACCCGCCTGGGCCCGTTCCAGGGCCCAGATCGTCGCCACTGCCGGCACGAGGTCGAGACGCAGCCAGGCGACCGGTCCGACGAGAGGCACGAGCAACGTCCACGCCCATGGCCCCCACCGCGAACCCGCCCGGTGGGCGATGACGACCAATCCGACCAGCCCGGCGGCGTCGACGAGCATCATGAGGGTGATGAAGCGGGCGCGGTAGGAATGGCCGTCGCCCCCCGTCAGGGGGGCCAGGACGAACGGCAGCGACCCCGGCGGGTACTCGATCCGGACGTCCCCGTAGGCCGACCGACCCTCCCTCCCGATCTCGGTAGCCCAGCGCTCGTAGATGGTGACGTCGCCGCTGACCGTGAACCCGCCCGAGCGATAGTGGTCGGGGCGGTCGGCCAGCCAGGCGCCCGCCAGCCGGGTCACGGCGAAGGCCACGACCATGGCCCCGAGTGCGAGCGACCGGCGACGCGGTCGCGGCGGGGACGTCAGAGCGGGAGCCGGCGGAACACTGGGCGGGGCACGTGGCGAAGGACCGACATCACGGCGCGAAGGGGCCGGGGCGCCCACGCCTCCTCGGCCCCGGACTCGAGGGCCCTCACGATCACGTCGGCGACCTCGTCGGCGGTGGTCGAGAGCGGAGCAGGCTCCATGCCCTCGGTCATCTTGGTCTTCACGAAACCGGGACGCACGACGAGCACCGTCACCCCGGAGCCGACCAGGCTGTCGCCCAGGCCGGTGTAGAAGGCGTCGACCCCCGCCTTGGAGGAGCCATACACGAAGTTGGACCGGCGGGCGCGCTGGGCGGCCACCGAGGACATGAGGACGAGAACGCCGTGGCCCTGGCGGCGGAGGTGCTGCGACACGTGCAAGCCGATCGACGCGGCGCCGACGAAGTTGGTGGTGAGGACGCCGACCACCTCCTCGGGGTGCTCCTCGGCGCGGGCCTGGTCGCCCAGGACCCCGAAGGCCACCAGGACCACGTCGATGTCACCGAACCGGGAGAAGACGTCTTCGGCGAAACGGGCGTGGGACGCGGTGTCGTCGGCGTCGAAGGCGACGGTCTCCACCCGCTCGGCCCCCAATCGCCGCAGCTCTTCCGCCGCCTCCTCGAGCGCCTCCGGCCGACGCCCGGCGAGCACCACGGTGCGGGCCCGGCGGGCCACCAGCGCTTTGGCGGCGGCCAGGCCGATGTCGGAGGTGCCGCCGAGCACCAGCACCGACTGCGGCGAGCCGAGGGCGTCCCTCATGCCGCGACCGAGTCTTCGAGCAGCCCGAGGCGGCGGGAGAGGTCGGACTGCAGGACGCCGTCGGGGTCGACCTTGGCGCGGACGCGCCGCCAGGCGTCGAGCCGTGGGTACATCACCGGGAGCATCTCCGGCCGTAGGCGCGAGTCCTTGGCCAGGTACACCCGCCCTCCGGCATCCGCCACCAGCTCGTCGAGGCCGTCGAGGAGGGCGCCGAGGGACGCCGCCCGCGTGGGCACGTCGAGGGCGAGCGTCCAGCCCGCCATCGGGAACGACAGCGGGCCGGCGTTGGCCTCGCCGAACCGCTTGAGCACGGCCAGGAACGACGGGCAGCGGGCCTCGCTCAGCCGGGTGACGGCGGTCCGCAGGGCGTCCTCCTCGCCGAAGGGGACGACGAACTGGTACTGCACGAACCCCCGGCGGCCGTAGAGCCGGTTCCACTCCGCCACGCCGTCGAGTGGGTGGAAGAACGAGTGGAGCGGCACGACCCGTCCGCGCTCCTCGCGAGGGGCCTTGGCGAACCAGACCTCGTTGAACGTGCGCACGGTGAGGCGGTTCAGCAACCCGCTGGGGGCCCAGGCCGGCGCCCGCGCCACCGCCTTGGGCGCGAACCACGAGCCGGCCGCCCGCTCGCCCTCGGGCAGCTCGTCGAGGCGGGCATGCCGGCCCCTCGTGAGGACCGATCGTCCGACCGACGCGCCCCGGGCCAGGCAGTCGATCCACGCCACCGAGTAGTCGTAGCGGTGATCGCCCTCCTCCATGCGGGCGAGGACGTCCTCGAGGTCGGTGGCCCGCTCGGTGTCGACGCTCATCGACGTCGTCTCGACCGGCCGTAGCCGGATGGTCGCCTCGGCCACCACCCCGGTGAGCCCCATGCCGCCGGCGGTCGCCCAGAAGAGGTCGGGCTCGGTTGCCGGAGTGACCTCGATCTCCCCCGTCGGGGTGTCGAGCGTGAAGCCGAGCACGTGGTCGCAGAAGCTGCCGTCGACGTGATGGTTCTTGCCATGGATGTCGGCGGCGATGGCCCCGCCGACGGTCACGTGACGGGTGCCCGGGGTGACCGGCACGAACCATCCCAGCGGGAGGAGCAGGCGCATGAGCGAGTCGAGGCTCGTGCCGGCGTCGGCGGTGACGAGCCCGTTGGCGAGGTCGATGTCGCGGACGCGGGCGACCTCGGTCATGTCGACGACCAGGCCCCCGGCGTTCTGGGCGCAGTCGCCGTAGCTGCGGCCAAGCCCCCGGGCGACGACGCCGCGAGGAGGAGCGGCCCGCACCAACCCGGGCAGCTCCTCGGGGTGGCGGGGACGGGCCACCCGGGCGGCCGTCGGCGCGGTGCGACCCCATCCGGACAGGAGCTCGGTGACCGCTTCATTCGGCGCCCGGTCACCTCCTTCAGGCGACATAGACCCCCGCGGCGAAGCACGCCACCCACAGCACGCCCAGCACCTGCAGCGACCGGTCCTGGAGGACGAGCTCCTCCGGAGCGCCGCCCCGCCCCGTCTCGAGCAGCAGGCCGTACCGCAGCACACCGAGCACGAAGGGCACGATCGAGACCTGGAACCACAGGGGCGCGCCGGCCAGGTCGGCCTTCTCGAAGGCCCACAGGCAGTAGGCGGCGATGGCGACCGACGACGACACCGAGCGCACGTAGCGGAGGAAGTCGCTCGAGTACACGTCGAGCGTCGGGCGATGGTCCCCCCGGTCCTCACCCAGGTCGATGTGCTCGGCGTGGCGCTTGCCGGCCACCATGAACAGCGAGCCGAAGCCGGCGACGGTGAGGAACCAGCTGGAGATGGGGACGTCGACGGCGACGCCCCCGGCGATGGCCCGGAGGAGGAAGCCCGAGGCCACCGCGGCGATGTCGACGACGACGACGTGCTTGAGCCACAGGCTGTACAGGGGCTGCAGGGCGACGTACGCGCCCAGCACGAGGGTCAGCGACCAGCCGGCGACGGTGTAGGCGCCGACCACGCTCGCCAGCAGCAGCGCACCGCCCACCGCCTTGGCCAGTCCCACGCCGACCGAGCCGGCGGGGATGGGCCTCCATCGCTTGGTGGGGTGCCGGCGGTCGGCGGCGACGTCGAAGGCGTCGTTCAGGAAGTAGGCGCCGCTGGCGGCCGTGCAGAAGAGAGCGAAGGTAACCAGCGCCTTGAGGACGGCGTCGGCCTCGGTGAGGACGCCGGCCGCCCCGGGCGCGGCGAAGACGAGGACGTTCTTCACCCACTGCCGGGGCCGAGCGGTCCGCACCAGCCCCTTGGCCAGTGGCTCCCGTCGGGCCACCTGGGCCGGGCCGGCGAGCGGGTCGCCCGCCGGGGCGTCTCCCCTGGCGGCGGGGTCGCCCGTGAGGACCTCCGCCCTCGTCATGTCCTGCGCGTTCGCAGCCAAGGTTCTCTCTCCCGACCGGTCACGAACTGTACCGTCGGGCCCGCCGGCGCCTGTTCATCCACAC